>JBEKSK010000029.1:0-14990 GCA_049517155.1 Solirubrobacteraceae bacterium | reverse complement strand
GGCGATCAGCTCGCCGAGGCTCGCGCTCTTGCCGCCGTAGCGTTCCTCGTCGGGCGCGCGCAGCTGCTCGAGCGCCCGCGCGAGCTCCGTCATGCGGGCTCCTCATCGTCGAGCAGCGTGACCACGCCGGTGGTCCCGTCCACGCGCAGCCGCTGCCCCGTCCTGATCTCCGCCGTGGCGCGGCCGGTGCCGACGACGGCCGGCACCCCATACTCGCGGCAGACGATCGCGGCGTGGGACATGATGCCGCCGATGTCGGTGACGGCGGCGCGGATCTTGGGGAAGATCGGCGCCCACGCCGGCGAGGTGACGGTCGATACGAGGATCTCGCCGGGCTGGACGTCGGTGATCTCGTGCACGTCGCGCACGACGCGCGCCAGCCCCTCCGCCACGCCCGGCGAGGCCGCGGCTCCGCTCAGCGTCTTCGAGTCGCCGCTCATCGCGCTCGCCCAGCTCTGGAGCCGTTCGGGTGTGATGCCCCACAGCATCACCGAGAGCGGGTCGTTGATCGCCTCCGTCGGCATCGTCCCCATCGCCGGCGGCGGCGTCCACTCACGCAAGCGCTCGAGCAGAGCCCGCCGGCGCTCGACGATCGGCGGCCAGTGATGGGGGCCGCGCGGCGGGCCGCCGTGCGCCCAGGTGAGGACCAGCTCCTCGAGCGCCTCGCCGACCTCGTGGCGGGAGAGCTGGAAGACGTCCTCGCCGTCGCGCAGGAAGCCGTGCGTGGCCAGCAGCGCCCCGAACTCGCGGATCTTGTTGAAGAAGCGCGACTGGAACCAGTACTCGCAGAAGAACTTGTGCTCCTCGACGTAGGGGAACACCGTGCGTGAGAGCCCGAGCAGCTCGTTGAAGGTTGCGCGCGCCGCTTCATCGAGCAGGGCGCCGTACTCCTGCGCGAGGCGGTTGCGCTCGGCTGTCAGATGCTCGGTGGGCCGCTCGGTGTCGCGGCCCTCGGCCAGCGCATCGATGTGGCCGCGGATCGCCGAGAACGGGATCGAGGGGTCGTCCAGCCAGGAACGGTGGTGGTGGTAGAAGCCGTCGCCTGAGCCCATGTTGAACCAGGGGTCCTTGACCGCCTCGAGCGCCGCGAGCCAGGTGCGGCCGGCTTCGCTACGCCCCAGCTCGGCGATGATGTCCTCCGGCGTGCGCCCGTTCGAGAAGCTCCCGTCGACGCCGGCCTCGCGCGCCAGCTTCGCCAGCCTGCGAAGCTCGGTGTCCGGGCGAAACAGCAGGACGTCGATGCCCGAGACCATCTGCGCGATGTGCTGATCGGGGATCTCGGGGAGCGCGCTCTTGCAGAAGTCGGAGAAGGTGAGGTAGGCGCCGTACCCGAGCAGCAGGAACTCGAAGTGGTGCTGCCACATCTGCTCGTGCATGCGCAGCGCGAGGTTGTAGGAGTCGAGCACGCGCACGAACGCCGTGTCGCGATCCTCGAAGGCCACGGCATCCTCCTCGTAGGTCTCCAGCTGGGGCACCTCGAGGGCCGTGATCTGCGCGATCAGCTTCTCCATCTTCTCGCGCCAGCGGCCGTAGAGCTCGTCCCAGTGGCCGAAGTAATAGCCCGCGCGCTCGCCGAAGTAGGCCGCCCGCTCGGCGATCAGCTCCGGGTCGCTCACGGCGTTGGGCGTGATGAAGACGTAGCCGTTGACGATCCGGTAGTCGATCCCCATCGCCGGCGGGATCGCGAACACGCGGTTCTGCCAGTTCGCGAGCGCGTAGTAGGGGCCGTCGATCGCGACGACGTCGAACGCGGGCATCGGCTCCGGGAAGTGCATCGAGTTCCAAAACCAAAGGCGCTGCTCGTCGGCCTCGCGGCGGTCCTCGCTGAGCAGGGCGTAGTAGGGGTACATCTCCTCCCAGCCCTCGCAACCCGCCGGCGTGTCGATCGACAGGGGACTTGGGAAGGCGGACTTCTTGGTCGTGCTCAACGGTCTCTCCTCGTTGGTCAAACGTAGTTGGCGACAGGTTCCGACTGCGGCGCCCGGTGCGCCGGCGGGCCCACGGTCTCGAGCAGGTCGCCGAGGTAGCGCAGGTGCACGCGCATCGCGCGCTCGGCGAGCACCGGCTTGCGCTGCTCGATCGCGGCGATGATCTCGCGGTGCTGGTCGCGCGCGACCGCTTCGACGATCGCCGGGGCGATCATGTCCTTCAAGCGCGGCTGAAGCACCTCCGAGCACCATGCGCTCAGCGCGGATGCGACGCGGTTGCCGCCGGCTTCGGCGATCGTCTGGTGAAAGCCGATGTCGGTCTCGCGCTGGACGAGGTCGTCGTCGGGCCGGGCGGTGGCGTCCTCGACGATGCGCCACAGCTCGGCTATCTTCTCGGCGCTTGCGTGCTCCGCCGCGAGGCCGGCCAGCGGCACCTCGAGCAGCAGGCGCACCTCGGTCAGCTCGGACAGCGACGTCGTGGCGTTGGCGAGCATGGCGCCGACGGCATCGCTCACCGTCCGTGCCAGGCCTCGGTCGGGGCTGCGCGCCACGAACACGCCGCCGCCGGGGCCGCGCGCGGCCCGCAGCAGGTTCGCGCGCACCAGCAAGCGCACGGCCTCGCGGACGGCCGGGCGGCTGACGCCGAGCGCTCGGGCCAGCTCTGCCTCGGTGCCCACGCGGTCGCCCGGCGCCAGCCCGCGGGCGGCGATCGCCTGCTGCAGCAGCTGCGACACGCGGTCACTCGACGGGACTGCGGGCGAGGCGAGGGGGGAAAGATCGATCTTCTTGGCTTGAATCTCGGTATCCTAGCGCGAACATCCGGACGCGCACAAAACTCTTGCACGGCCCCCGCATCGCGGCCCCCCGACGGGCGAATTCGCTAAAAGATCGCTCTTTCGGTTATGCCTTGACTTGGTATGTGGAGCGTTCTAGCATCCGGCCTTGGGCGCCAGAGGGGGCGCATCATCGAGAGAGGCGGAGGAGAGTTGATGTCTGAAAAGAGGACGAAGGATTCGAGCGGTCTGAACCGCGCGGACTTCCTCAAGCGCAGCGGCGCAGCGGTTGGCGGCGTCGTGCTCGGCGGTGGCGCCGCGGCAGCCCCGGCGTGGGCCTCGCGTGGGCGCGTCGCAGGCGCTCACGAGGCGGCATCGACGATCACGATCGGCTACGTCAGCCCGCTCACCGGTCCCGACGCCGGCTTCGGCGAGCCAGATCCCTACGTGATCGGCCTCGCGAAGGCCGCCTTCGCCAAGGGCCTGAAGATCGGCGGCAAGAGCTACACCGTGAACATCATCGAGAAGGACGCCCAGTCGGTGCCGGCGACCTCCGCGATGGTGGCCCAGCAGCTGATCAGCAGCTCGAACGTGGACCTGCTGCTCGCCACCTCGACGCCCGAGGTCGTGGTTCCGGTTTCGAGCGCCGCGGAGGCCGCCGGCGTGCCGTGCGTCTCGACGGTCGTGCCGTGGGAGGCCTGGTGGCTGTCGCTCGGCGGCACGCTGACCAACATGGGCGTGCCGAACTCGCCGGCGTTCAAGTGGGTCTACCACTTCAGCTTCGGCGTCCCGGATTTCGCCGCCTCCTACCTGGACCAGTGGAAGCAGGTGCCCAACAACAAGAAGGTCGCCGTGATGTGGCCCAACGACGCGGACGGCAACGCGATCCGCGGAGCCCTCGGTCCGGTCCTCCAGGGAGCCGGGTACACGATCGTCGACCCGGGCGCCTACCAGGACGGCACGATGGACTTCACGCCACAGATCACGCAGTTCAAGTCGGAGGGCTGCGAGATCTTCAACACCTTCCCGATCCCCTCCGACTTCACCACGTTCTGGCGTCAGGCGGCCCAGCAGGGCCTGACGAAGCAGTTCAAGATCGCCCAGATCGCCAAGACCGGCCTGTTCGCCTCGCAGGTCCAGGCGGTCGGGTCGCTCGGCTACAACCTCGCCAGCGGCGAATACTGGGGGCCGACCTGGCCTTACAAGTCCTCGCTGACCGGCATCAGCAGCGCAGCGCTCGGCGCCGGCTACACCAAGGCAAAGGGCCGCTATGTCAACCAGCAGCTCGGGGCGAGCCTCGCTCTTTGGGACGTGGCCGCCGCTGCGCTGAAGGCGAGCGGAAACCCGAAGGACAAGGCCGCGGTTGCCAACGCGCTGAAGACCCTGAACGTCCAGACGCCGGTGGGAACGGTCCACTGGGGTGCCAGCGGGGCGAAGAACCCGGCCCCGAACGTCGTCGCCACGCCGATCATCGGCAACCAGTGGCGCAAGGCGCCGAAGGGCAGCAAGTTCAACCTCGAGCTGATCGTCACCGACCACGCCGACGATCCAAAGGTGCCGGTCGCCAGCAAGCTGACTCCGTACAACTAGAGCGCCTGCCAGGACAAGTCGAGCATGGGACCGCAGCCGATGCTCGCCGCCGTCGAGCTCCGCAAGCAATTTGGTGCGCTTGCGGCGCTTGACGGCGTGGACTTCGCCGTCGACGCCGGCGAGGCCGTCGGCATCGTTGGCCCCAACGGCGCCGGCAAGACGACACTGCTGAACGTCCTCGCCGGCACCGTCGCGCCCTCCAGCGGCGCGGTCAGCTTCCAGGGAACGGTCGTGACCGCGTCCGGAGCGAGCCGGCGCTCGCGTCTGGGCATCGCTCGCGCGCATCAGGTGCCGCGGCCGTTCGGTGGCATGACCGTGTTCGAGAACTGCTTCGTCGCCGCGAGCACCGGCGGCGGCATGCGCCGGCGCGCCGCCTACGGCCGCTGCCTCGAGGTGCTCGAACTGTGCGGGCTGACCGAGCTCGGCAACCGCCGCGCCGAGACGCTCGGGCTGCTCGGGCGCAAGCGGCTCGAGCTGGCGCGCGCGCTGGCGACCAATCCGGTCGTGTTG
The DNA here is from genome assembly GCA_049517155.1 of Solirubrobacteraceae bacterium. Lineage (GTDB taxonomy): Bacteria > Actinomycetota > Thermoleophilia > Solirubrobacterales > Solirubrobacteraceae > Palsa-513. The sequence goes on along the minus strand of JBEKSK010000029.1, from coordinate 10,189 downwards.
CTGCTGGATGAGATCGGCGCCGGCCTTACCGACGCCGAGGCGGACGAACTGGTCGCGATGATCAAGGCGCTCCACGCCTCGGGGATCGCGATCGTCTGGATCGAGCACATCGTGCACGTGCTGGTGCAGGTGATCGAGCGCCTCGTCTGCATGGAGACCGGTCGCGTGATCGCCGACGGCGAGCCGGCCGCCGTGATGCGCGACGCGCGCGTCGTTGATGCCTACCTGGGGGGTGGCGCGGCGTGAGCTTGCTGGAGGTTGAGCAGCTGAATCTCCGCCACGGCCTGCTGGAGGCGGTGCGCGACTTCACGCTCGGGATCGCCGAGGGCGAGACGGTGGCGCTCGTCGGCGCCAACGGCGCCGGCAAGACGACGCTGCTTCGGGCGATCGCCGGCGCGCACCGTCCGAGCGCCGGCACGATCAGCTTCGATGGCGCCAACATCACGCGCGTGCCGGCCTACCGCCGCGTGCAGATGGGGATCGCACTGGTGCCGGAGGGGAGGCGGTTGTTCCCGGCGCTGACCGTGGAGGAGAACCTGCTCGTCGCAGCGCAGCGCCGCCGGCCCGGACGCTGGAACGTGGAGGCCGTGATCGAGGCCTTCCCGATGCTCGAGCGGCTTCGCGGGCAGCGCGCCGCGACGCTTTCCGGCGGCGAGCAGCAGGCCGCGGCGATCGGGCGCGCGCTGATCACCAATCCTCGCCTGCTGCTGCTCGACGAGGTCTCGCTCGGCCTTGCGCCGCTCGCCGTCGAGGACGTCTACCGCTCGCTCGCGACCGTGATCGCGGAGGGCTCGACGATCGTGCTCGTCGAGCAGGACCTCACGCGCGCGGCGGCGGTCGCCGATCGCGTGGTCTGCATGCTCGAGGGGCGGATCGTGCTGCAGGGCGCCGGCAGCGAACTCACGCGCGAGCAGATCACCGAGGCCTACTTCGGGCTGCGACGCAGCCGGGAGGCCCCGAGGTGACCTGGGTCAACGATGTGATCCAGGGGATCATGCTGGGCGGCTTCTACGGGATGCTCGCCTGCGGCCTGGCGTTGATGTTCGGCCTGATGCGGATCATCAACCTCGCGCACGGCGATATCGCGGTGCTCGGCGCGTACCTGATCTACGTCGTGCTCGAGCACTGGAACACCTCGCCGTTCGTGGCGATCCTGCCGGTGCTCCCCGTCATGCTGCTGCTCGGCTATCTGTTGCAGCGGTTGCTGCTCGAGCGCAGCCTGCGCTCCGGGCTGCTCGTGCCGCTGCTCACCACCTTCGGCCTCTCGATCGTGATCCAGAACCTTCTGCAGCAGGGCTTCTCGCCCGACGTGCGCTCGCTCGGGGCCCAGGCGGGATCGGTCGCGACCGCGAGCTGGCAGATCACCAGCCAGCTGTCGATTCCGGCGATCGGGGCGCTGACGCTCGGTGTGGCGATCGTGATCTTCGGCGCCCTGCAGCTGTTCCTCTCGCGGACGCACCAGGGCCGCCAGATGCGGGCAACGGCGCAGGACCCGGACACCGCCGAGCTGGTCGGCATCAACTCGAAGGCCGTCTACGCGCGGGCCACCGCGATCGCGGTCGCGATCGCCGCGATCGGCGGCATGTTCCTCGCGATCCGCTCCGACTTCTATCCCTACTCCGGGCCGACCTACCTGATCTTCGCCTTCGAGGCCGTCGTGATCGGCGGCCTGGGCGGTTCGCTGTGGGCCACGCTGCTCGGCGGGATCGTGCTCGGCGTAGCGCAGACGATCGGCGGGCAGATCAATCCGGAATATCCGGTGCTCGCCGGTCACATCGTGTTCCTGCTGGTGCTGCTCTCCCCGCGCGGCGGACTCGTCAACCTGCGGCGGGCGAGCGCATGAGCGCGCAGCCACTCGTGCCGCCGGTGAGCGACACGACGACGATTCGCCGCTGGACGCGGCTGTCCACCGGCTTCACCGGCGGCTTCGGCCTGCTCGTCGTGGCGATGATCTTCGTCCCCGTGGCACTGGGCGCGAACACCGTCCAGGACATGACGACGCTGCTGACCTACGTGCTGATGGCCGTGATGTGGAACGCGCTCGCCGGCTATGGCGGCCTCGTCTCGATCGGCCAGCAGGCCTACATCGGGCTCGGTGCCTACGCCACCGTCTGGCTGGCTCAGCACAGCGTCAACGGCTACCTCGCAATGCTGCTGGCCACCGCGTTCTGCGCCGTCGTCGCGATCCCCCTTTCGTTCTTGATGCTGCGCTTCCGTGGCGCGCAGTTCGCGATCGGCACCTGGGTCGTCGCCGAGGCGCTGGCGATCTGGGTCTCGCTCGACAACGCACTAGGGGCCGGGACGGGCACTTCGCTCGCACAGCTGGATTCCTACGCGCCGACCTCGCGCGAGCACTACACCTACTGGCTCACACTCGCCTTCACGGCGTTCTTCACCGGCGCGCTGTTCCTGCTCTTGCGCAGCCGGCTCGGGTCCTCGTTGCAGGCGATCCGCGACGACGAGGACGCGGCAGCGTCGGTCGGCGTGCGCGTCGTCGCGGGCAAGCGGATCCTCTTCCTGCTGGCTGCCGCCGGCGCCGGCGCCGCAGGCGCGATGACGCTCGCCAACACCCTGTTCATCGAGCCGACCGCGATCTTCAGCGTCAACTACACCGCGTTCATGATCTTCATGGTGCTGGTCGGCGGGCTCGGCACCTTCGAAGGGCCGATCATCGGCGCGATCGTGTTCTACGCGATGCAGAACTGGCTCGGCAACGACGGCGTCTGGTACCTGGTCGTGCTCGGCGGGGCGGCGATGGCATTCGCGCTGTTTCTGCCGCGCGGGGTGTGGGGGACTCTCGAGGAGCGCACAGGCCTGCGCTTCATGCCGGTCGGCTATCGCCTGCGCCGCGTCACGGCCGCGAGCGCGGAGGAGGACGCCTGATGTCCCGCCGCCGCCTGCGCGCGAGGATCAGCGTGCGCTGCTGCGCCTGCTCAGCGGCCGCCGCCCCAGGCGCGGAGGCCTGAGGTGGTCACGACGAGGCTGCGAACGCAGGTCGCGATCGTCGGCGCCGGCCCGGCCGGTCTGACGCTGTCGCACCTGCTTGGCGCCGCGGGGATCGAGTCGGTCGTGCTGGAGAACCGCAGCCGCGGCTACGTCGAGGAGCGGATCCGCGCCGGCGTGCTCGAGCAGGGCACGGTGGAGGTGCTCGACGCCGCCGGCGTCGGCGAGCGGATGCACCGCGAGGGGATCGTCCACCACGGCGTCCACCTCCAGTTCGCCGGCGAGCGCCACCGCATCGCGCTCAGCGATCTGGCTGACGGGCGCAGCATCTTGATCTACGGCCAGACCGAGGTCGTCAAGGATCTGATCGAGGCGCGCCTCGACGCGGGGCTCGAGCTGCGCTTCGGCGTGGCGGACGTGAGCGTTCACGACCTCGAAACGGACCTGCCCAGCGTCCGCTTCACCCACGAGCACGAGCAGTTCGAGCTGCAGTGCGACGCGATCGTCGGCGCCGACGGCTTCCACGGTGTCTGCCGGCCGACGATCGAGCGCCACCTGCGCGTCTTCTCCCGCGAGTACCCGTTCGCCTGGCTGGGGATCCTCGCCGCGGCGCCGCCCTCGAGCGATGAGCTGGTCTACGTCCACCACGAGCGCGGCTTCGCGCTGCTCAGCCTGCGCTCGCCGGAGCGCAGCCGCCTGTACCTGCAGTGCGCGGCGGACGAGCGCCTCGCTGACTGGCCGGACGCGCGCATCTGGGAGGAGCTCCACCGACGGGTCTCGATCGACGGCTCGACGCTCGTGGAGGGAGAGGTGCTCGAGAAGGGGATCACCCCGATGCGAAGCTTCGTCGCCGAGCCGATGCAGCACGGCCGCCTGTTCCTCGCCGGCGACTCGGCTCACATCGTGCCGCCGACCGGGGCCAAGGGCCTCAACCTCGCGGTCGCCGACGTGGCCGTGCTCGCCGAGGCCCTGATCGACTCCTACAACGGCGGCAGCCGCTCCGGTCTGGCCGAGTACTCGCGGACGTGTCTGCGGCGGGTGTGGCGCGCCGAGCACTTCTCCTATTGGATGACGACGATGCTCCACCAGCTCGGCGACGACCCGTTCGACAACCAGCTGCAGCTCTCACAGCTGCGCTACATCGTCTCCTCCGAAGCTGCGGCCCGGACGCTCGCCGAGAACTACGTCGGGCTGCCGCTCGGCCACCGCGCCGTGGCGGCGGAATGAGCGACCCGCCGCCGCGGTGACCGGCCAGCGGCGGCGAGCCGGCTACTGCGCCGCGGCGCCCTCGCGGCCGTCCGGCTCCGGCGTGCGTGGCAGGTAGCGGTGATGCAGCATCAGCGCATTCCCGTCGAGGTCGGCGAAGAACGCCATGTGGCAGACGCCGGTGTCGAACGTGTCGCCCTGGAAGGCGACGCCGCGCTCCTCGAGCCGCTTGCGCGCCGCGGCGACGTCGTCGACGTGCAGGGCGATCACTGTGGTGCTGACGTTGTGCGGGAGGCCCGCCTCGGCGTTCATCACACCCAGCGTCAGGTTGCCCGTCTCGAACTCGGCGAAGTTGCGATCCGGACGGTACACCGAGCACGGCAGCTCGAGCGTCGTGCCGAAGAACTCGACGGCCGCCTCGAGGTCATGGGTCGGCAGCGAAACGAAGTCGACGCCGCTCACCAGCTGCGTGGAGGTGCTCAAAGCCCGCTCCTTTCCGTGGGGAGCGCCCAGCCTAGCGCCGCGCCGCTTCAGGCGAGCGCCGGCCCAGAGCGCAGCTCGCGCACACGCTCGATGACGCGGCGCGCGACGGCGACAGCCCCGACGGCGCCGAAGAGGAAGAGGAATGGCATGAAGCGGACGTTGTCGCGTGGTGTGATCGCGAAGAACGTGTTCAGCAGCGCCGCTGCGAGCAGACCCAGCACCGGGACCACGTAGGCCCAGCGGCGTCGCAGCACGACCAGGCCGAGCAGCATGCCGAGCCAGGCGATCGCCGAGTACAGCTGGTGCTGGAAGACGCTCGTCGTGCGGGAGAGGCCGCCGCCGCCCGTCGAGTTGCCGCCGCTCCACGGCAGCGACCACATGTTCCAAGCCTTGTTCCAGAGCATGTGCGCGAACTTCAGCGGCTCGCCGAGCATGTACTTGTTGAGGTTCTCGAGCGCCGCCGACTCGGCCGCGCCGTTGGTGGACTCGCCCGGGTGCTGCGCCTGGATCCGCGCGAACAGAGCCTGCGGGTCGCCGGCAGGGAGGTGGCAGTAATCGGTGGGCAGTGAGATCGCGGCCGCCTGTGTCGCGCTCAGATGGCGCTTGTTGAAGTACGCGCAGACCTGCTTGGACTCGGCGCTGACGTCGAAGAACTGATTGCCGCCGCCCGGCAGGTAGGTCCCGAGGTAGAGCGCGTGCGGCCCTGCGTCGACGATCGGCGTGAACGAGTGCTCCTGCAGCGAGGCGTAGACGACGAACGGAGTCACCGTGGCGAGCGCCGCGAACCCGTAGAGCAGCGCGCGACCGAGCGCCGCGCGACGGTTGGGCCAGCCGTTCAGGAACAGGCCGATCACGATCACGGCCACGACGACGGCGAGGTCCTCGCGCACGAGTCCGGCCGCGCCGGCGACTATCCCCGCCAGGATCAGCGCGTGCAGGTCGCGCTTGCGCGCCCAGCAGATCGCCGCCACCATCGCGATCAGTCCAAGCCCGCCCAGGGGCTCGCTCAGATATGTGCGCGTGACATCGATCAGCGGCTCGTAGGTGGCCATCAGCGCGACCGCCAGCAGCGCGGCCCAGGGGCCGGCGAGAATCCAGGCGATCACCGCCACGAGAAGCAGCGTTGCGAACTCGACCACGAGCTGCGAGTACTGCGCCACGCCGTGGGCGTGGGTTGTTATCGAGACCGCCGAGTAGCCGCGGAGAATCGACGCGGCAGCGAACATCAGCGACGTGCCCGGTGCCCACTTGAACGTCACGAAGGGACGGTTCTCGAGGATCCGGTCGGCGTTGAGGACGTAGGCATTCTCGTCGGTGGAGACGCGATCGTTGCTCCCGATCACATCCAGGCGCAGCACCGTCCCGGCGATGATGGCGACGGCGATCAGGGCGAGCAGAACACGGTCGATTCGTCGCGGGAACCAGCGCGCGAAGAGCGCCGCGAGATGTTCGCGGCTCACCAGCGTGCGCAGTCGTTGTCCGAGCGGTGGTTTCACGGATGCTGCCCGGGCGCAACCCAACGCGGCGCGCGGGCGCCGCCGGGCCCAGGGGACGCGCGGATGCTAGTCGGTCGGGCGGCGCGGGGGTTGTGGCGGGCCGCGCGCCGTGCCGCGCGCCGGCGCGGGCCCACCGGCTCGCGGGCTCGGGTTGTCATGCGAAGCACTTCCCTGCGACGGCGTCCGGGGCGCCGGCCATTCGGGGAGGCGAAGAGGCTCGCTTGCGACCGCCGCGCCGCCGGCGGTCCGATCAGCCATTCGTCCACGTGCTGACCTATTCGTCCACAGCGTGCGCCGTTCGTCCGCGTGGTGCGCCAGCACGCACACCACCGCCGATGAGTAGGTATGAGCAGGATCGTCAAGGCCGCCCTCGTCGTCGCGTTTGCCGCCACCCTCGCCGTGGTCGGGCTGAGCGCGCTCGCCGGCGGGCCCGTCGCGCCAGGCCCGTCGCCGGCGGCCGCGGCCGCATCGACCCTGCTACCGCCAGCGGGATCCGTCTATACCGGTGTCTCCAGCGGTGCCGTCGGTTCGTTCGCGCGAGAGGTCGGGAAGCACCCGGCGGTCTATGGCGAGTTCGTCACCTGGGGCCAGTCGATCCATTTCGCCTTCAACCAGGCCGCCTCGTCGCACGCGCTCCTGATGCTGCATATCGGGACCGGCGCGCTGGGACACGGCGTGATCACGCCGGCGCAGATAGCGCACGGTAACGGGGACGCCTATCTGCTCACCCTCAGCCGGCTGATCGCGAGTCGCGGTCAGCCGGTCTATCTCCGGCTGTTGCCCGAGATGAACAACGCCAACAACCCCTACTCTGCGATCAACACCGACGGCAGCTCACGCGGAGCGGACTACTCGCCGGCTGAGTTCATCGCGGCATGGCGCCGCGTCGTGACGGTGATGCGCGGCGGCAAGGTCGCGGCGATCGACGCGAAGCTCGCCGCGCTCGGTCAGCCAAGGCTCCATGGCATAGCCGCAGCCGCATCGATCGCGCGATTGCCGATCGCGTTCGTCTGGACGCCGGAGACCGCCGGCACGCCGAATATCCCTTCCAACAGCGTCGCCGCCTACTACCCCGGCGACGCCTATGTCGACTGGGTCGGCACCGACTTCTACAGCAAGTTCCCGAACTTCGCGGGCCTTGACTCCTTCTACAAGGAGTTCCGGGCCAAGCCGTTCGCGTTCGGCGAATGGGCGATCTGGGGCGGCGACAACCCCGCCTTCGTCGCTCAGTTCTTCGCCTGGGTCAACACTCACAAGCGCGTTCAGATGCTCGTCTACAACCAGGGCTTCACGACAAGCGGGCCGTTCAGCCTCACCGCCGACCCGCAGTCCGCCGCCGCGATCCGCGGCAAGCTCGCACCTGCGCGCTACCTCGCCTTCGCCACGGGTTGAGCGGCGCGAGACGCCGGGCCCTCTCCCGGTGGCTGGCGCCGGCCTGCGGCCGCGTCCCGCGCAGCGCCTCGGGCAGACCCACTAGGGTGTCGGTCGTGTCGCCGTCCTGGCTGTGGCTGCAGGGAGCTATCGTCGTGTTCGTGCTCGCCGGGATGGTCATCGCGATCGTCAAGCTCGCCTGATAGTCCATCCGAGAACTCTGAGTACCATCGCAGGGCGGATGTTCAAATCGATCGTGGTCGCCACCGATGGCTCCGAGACCGCCAGCGAGGCGGTCCGCCAGGCTGCGCAACTGGCCGGCGCGCTCGCGGCCCGCGTCCACCTCGTCTGCGTCTATGAGCCGGTGCCCAGCGCGCAGGACGCCGAGGGCGGGATCGACCTACGCTCGGAGTCGGGATGGGTGCTGCACCCGCGCGAGGCCGTTGACGCGACGCTCGCGGCTGCGGCGGAGGTGTTCGCCGCCGCCGGAGTCGAGGTGGACCTCTATGCGCAGCGCGGCGACCCGGCCGATGCGATCCTTGACGTCGCCGAGGAACGCGGCGCCGATCTGATCATCGTCGGCAACCGTGGCCGGGCCGGGGCGAAGCGGTTCCTGCTCGGCTCGGTGCCGAACCGGATCTCACACCACGCACCGTGCGCGGTGCTGATCATCCGCACTCCCTGAGGCCGCTGCGCGATTGGCGGGCCCGTCGAGGTGTCGCGTCGCCGGCGGCGATCTCAGGGGATCGTGGTCGTGCCGGTCGAACCGGTCGTGCCCGTCGATCCGGTCGATCCGGTCGGCCCGGTCGGCCCGGTCGGCCCCGTCGATCCGGTCGCCTTTGCGGCGTTGACAAGGCCGGCACCGAAGTAGCGGCGGTCGCTCGTGCCGGGCCCGAGCATCGTCGCGGTGTCGCGCAGCCGCGCCGTTATCGCCGCAACACTGGGGTGTTCACCGATCACGCCGCTTGCGATGATCAGCGCAGCGGTCGCGCTGACCACCGGCGCCGCCATCGAGGTGCCGTAGTAGCCGGCCGGCAACCCGAACACGCGCACGCTCGGCGACTCCACGTCGGCGAAGGTCTCCTGGTAGATGTCGCCATTCTCCGTCGCGCTCGAGTGGCAGTCGGGGTCGTTGTGCGGCAGCGAGGAGTTGGGACCGCCGCCGGGCGCCACGAGCGTCAGGTTGGGGCCGTAGTTGGAGTAGTCACCCAGGCATCCGTCCTCGGTTGTCGCGCCGACTGAGACGACCCACTTCGCCTTGGCCGGGTAGGACAGCTGGTCGCTCTGCTCGTTTCCTGAGGCGGCGACGACCAGGACGTTCTTGCGGTGCGCGTAGTTGAGCGCGTCGATCAGCTCCGGGATCGAGCTTGGCTTCACCGTTCCCGCGGTGAACTCAAGGCTGAGATTGATGATCTGGGCGTGATGATTCACCGCGTAGTAGACGCCCTTGGCGATCGCCGACGCGTTCCCGTCGCCCTGCGAGTCGAGCACGCGCACCGGCATCAGCCGCACACCCCAGGCGAGTCCTGTCACGCCGATATGATTGTTGGTCGCCTCCGCGATCGTGCCGGCGACCTGAGTGCCATGGCCGTTTCGGTCCTCGGGATAGGGCGAGTGCGAGACGAAGTCGTAGCCCTTGACGAACTCGCCTGCGCTGAAGTCCGGGGAGCGGACGAAGTGCCCGTGGTCCGCGTAGGCGACACCGGTGTCGAGCACGGCGACGATCACGCCGGCGCCGCCCGGATGGCCTGCGGCGGCGACGTTGGCCCACGCCTGCAGTGCGCCCACGCCGAACGGCCCGACGAAGTTCCACTGCAGCTGCTGCCATCCACCTGGCTTGCCCGAGACGCCCGGATCGTTGGGGACGAACAGCCTCGGCGCCTGCGCGGCGTGAGCGATGTAGTCCGGCACCGCCCACTCGATCGCGGGCCGCCGCCGCAGCGCGGCGAGCGCTCCCGGCACGCTCAGGCCGCGGCGCAGCGCAACGGTCGAGAACGGGGCGAGCGGCGTGCTCGGGCCCTCGACGCCGGTGCGGGCCAGCGCGCCGCGGATCGCTGCGCGCGTGGCGCCCGGCCTGAAGGCGACCACGACCTCGCCCGGTGCGTAGGGCGCCGAGGCCGCCACCGTCGCGACCGACGGCGCCGGGCTGGCAGCGCCACCGAGCGCGATCGCGCCGAGCGCGAGCGCTCCGATGAGCACTCGCGAAGACCAGCTTGGAAGCACGGGGCGGGGATGCATTGGCGGTGCTCGGCGGACGCGCGGTCGAGCCTGAGCCAGCTAAGGGTAACGTTGCGCACCGGCGAGCCGCGAAGGTGCCCGTCCTGCTTAGCTGCGCAGGTGGCCGACGCGGGCATCGCACTGGATGAGCACTTCATGCGGCTGGCGCTGCGCGAGGCCGAGCGCGCGCTGGAGCACGACGACGTTCCCGTCGGCGCCGTCGTCGTGCACGCAGGCGAGGTCGCCGCGCTTGGACACAACGAGCGTGAGCTCCGCCAGGACCCCACCGCCCACGCCGAGGTCTTGGCGATCCGAGAAGCCTCGCGCACGCTCGGTCGCTGGCGGTTGCTCGGGTGCGTGCTCTACGTGACGCTCGAGCCGTGCGCGATGTGCGCCGGCGCCGTGGTCCTGGCGCGCCTCCCGCGTGTCGTCTACGGCGCCGGCGACCCCAAGGCCGGCGCCGCCGGGAGCGT
>JBEKSK010000028.1:0-15065 GCA_049517155.1 Solirubrobacteraceae bacterium | reverse complement strand
GCGATCGCCGATCGCCGCTCTAAAGTGGGATCCAATCAGCTGAGCGCAAATCGAAGGAGCCTCTCTCATGGCCGCATCCAATCTCAATGTCGTCGTCCTGACCGGGAACCTGACCCGGGATCCTGAGCTTCGTTCGCTGCCGAGCGGCACCTCGGTCTGCGATATGCGAGTCGCTGTCAACACCCGCCGCAAGAACAATGCGAGCGGTGAGTGGGAGGACAAGCCCAACTATTTCGACGTCAAGGTCTGGGGCGCGCAGGGCGAGAACTGCGCCCGCTTCCTCTCCAAGGGACGCCCGGTCGCCGTGCAGGGACGGCTCGAGTGGCGCGAATGGGAGACCCAGGACGGGCAGAAGCGCCAAGCAGTCGATATCATCGCTGACTCGGTCCAGTTTCTCGGGGGTCGCGACGACGCCGGCGCAGGCGGATTCACGGCTTCGGTGGGAGGATCGCGAAGCGATGTACCGGTCGATGAGCGGGACTTTCAGACCGCCGCGAGCGGCGCCGGCATCGGCGACGACGACATTCCGTTCTAGACAGCTGAGGATCAGATGGCAAAGCAGCGAGCTGGCCGGGAAAAGCCCGGCCGCCGGCGCGAGAAGCGCGGAGGACCGAGCAGCGGCCGGCGCAAGCCGTGCCTGCACTGCAAGGACAAGATCGATCAGGTCGACTACAAGGACGTCGTTGGCCTGCGCAAGTTCATCTCCGAGAAGGGCAAGATCCGCTCGCGCCGGATCAGTGGCGCCTGCCGGCGCCACCAGAGCCAGATCGCTCGCGCGGTCAAGCGCGCCCGGGAGCTGGCGCTGCTTCCGTACGTCAACGAGGGAGCCGTCGAAAGCACCGGCGGGCGTCGCGACCGCGATCGCGACCGCGACCGCTGATGCCCCAGGCGATCCTGCTTGACGACGTCGAGTCGCTCGGTGAGCGCGGCGCGGTCGTTGACGTCGCGAAGGGCTACCTACGCAACTACCTGATCCCGCGCAAGCTTGCGGCGCCCGCGACCGCAGGCGCGCTGAATGCTGCCCGCCAGCGCGTCGAGGCTGAGGCGCGGGCCGCGCGCGAAGCGATCGAGAAGGCCTCGGAGAATGCGGCGATGCTCTCGCGAACGGTGCTGACGATCTCCCAGCAGGCCGGCGACGACGGACGCCTGTTCGGCTCGGTGACGACTCAGGACATCGTCGACGCGGTTCACGAAGCGCGCGGGCTGAAGCTGGACAAGCGCCACGTCCACCTCGAGGAGCCGATCAAGAACGTCGGCACCTACATGGTCGTCGTCGAAGTCTCAGACGGCGTCACCGCGACGATCAAGACGATCGTCAGCGCCGCCAAGTAAAGGCGGCTGCGCCCTGCAGAAGGAGCCGGCGAAGCCGCTCCCGCGATGCGAGCGGGCCCCGGATCGGCGCTCGTTGGGTAAACGGAGTCCTCACGGAGCGCAACGCGGCGGGGGACGACAGCGGCAGCCGCCGCGCGCGGGGACCGATGCCACTGCGGCCGGATTCACGTGATCGGCCCGCGATGTCGATTGGAGTAGGAGAGTCGAATTAGGCTGGTCGCCGTTTTAGGTCTGGAGTCGCATGGGCACGCCGGTCGCAAGCCCGCCGGACACGCCGACGGCACCTGGCAAGCCTGCGCCCCGCCGAGGCGGGTGGCGGCGGTTCGGCGTGTGGCCGCTCCTCGCCATTGCGATCACCTTCGCCTGCGCGGCCGGCACCGTTTTCGGCGCTCGACTGCTGAAGTCGAGCAGTGACGCGAAGACGCACGCGGCGTTCAGGCAGTCCTCGATCGAGGTCGCCTCAACGGTGCAGCTCGCGATTCAGCGCGAACAGGATCTGGTGGTCACCGCAGAGGGGTTCTTCCTCGATGACCCGGACGCCTCGACAGCCGGATTTCACGCTTGGTCGACGTCGCTGCAGGCCTTGCAGCGGTTCCCCGAGCTCGTCACCTGGGGCGAGATCAGACTGGTACCGGCAGCCAAGCTGACCGCCTTCGCGACAAAGTTCTTCGGTGCCCCCGCAGGCGCCGGCGCGTTCACGCCGATCCCGCCCGGCGCCCGCCCCTACTACTGCCTGGCCGCGGCGGTGCAGGACCGAGCTTCGCAGCCGGCGGTGCCGGCGGGAGTCGACTACTGCGCCGCGTCGTCGCTGATCACCTCGCGCGACACGGGCAAGGGCACCTACACGGCGGTCAACCTCGGTGAGGGAACCATCATGGCGGTGAACGAGCCGTTCTATCGCGGCGGCGTGGTGCCGGCGACCGTGGCAGAGCGTCGCGCCGCGTTTGCCGGCTGGATCGGCGTCTCGTTCGATCCCCGGGTTCCGCTCGCCGCCGCGCTGCGGGGTCATCCGGGCACAGCGGTGGCACTGCGCTTTCACGCCCCGCGCTCGAGCGAGACGTACGCGGCATCGAGTGCGGTATTTCGCGTCGGCAAGCGCCCGGCCGACGCGCGCTCGGTGACGGTCGACCTCAACGATGGCTGGACGCTGCAGACGTTCGCAGCCGCCGCCCCGGACGGCGTGTTCGCCGACACCAGCGTCGTGATCCTGCTGATCGGCGGCATGCTCCTGAGCCTTCTGATCGGGGCGTTGGTGCTCGTGCTCGGAACCGGGCGCTTCCGCGCGCTGGCACTCGTGGACGAGCGCACGCGCGAGTTGCGCTACCAGGCATTGCACGATCCGCTCACGGGACTCCCCAACCGCACGCTGATCATGGACCGCATCGGACAGCTGCTGGCGCGCGCGCGCCGCAGCGGATCTGACGGCGCGGCCCTCTACGTCGACCTCGACGAGTTCAAGAACGTCAACGACACGCTGGGGCACGCGGCCGGCGACCGCCTCCTGGTCGCGGCTGCGACGCGTTTGAAGAGCACGCTTCGAGAGAGCGACACGATCGGACGCATGGGGGGCGATGAGTTCGTCGTGCTGATCGACGGCGGCGCGCTCTCCGGGCCGGACATCGTCGCAGAGCGAATGCTGGCCGCGATGCGGCTTCCCTTTGACCTGGGCGACGGCACGAACCCGGTGATCGTCACCACCAGCGTCGGGATCGCCACCGGTGATCGCGAGAGCGCGGGCGAGTTGCTGCGCGACGCCGACGTCGCGCTCTACCAGGCCAAGGCCGCAGGCAAGAACCGCCAGTACAGCTTCAGTGCCGACGTCGAAGCCGCGTCCAGCCACCGCAGCGAACTCGAGCTCGACCTCCGCTCCGCCTTGGAGGCCAACCAGTTCCGGCTCCTGTACCAGCCGATCTACAAGCTCGATGACCTTTCCGTCGTCGGCGTCGAAGCGCTGCTGCGCTGGGCGCATCCGACGCTTGGGCTCGTCCAGCCGGGCATCTTCATCCCGATCCTCGAGCGCACCGGACAGATCCGGGAGGTCGGTCACTGGGTGCTGCGCGAAGCGTGCGCGCAGATGGCGGCGTGGCACGCTCAGGGCGACACGATCGACATCTCCATCAACGTGTCCGGCGCCCAGCTCGACAGCGACGAGATCTGCGAGCACGTCAAGGACGCTCTCGCCTACAGCGGCCTGGACGCCGGCGCCGTGATTCTCGAGGTGACCGAGACGTCGCTGATGCGCAACGCGAGCGAAACGGCACGGCGGCTGCGTGCAATCAAGAAGCTGGGCGTGAGAATCGCCGTCGACGACTTCGGCACCGGCTATTCCAGTCTCGCCTACCTCCAGCAGTTCCCCGTCGACAGCCTCAAGATCGATCGCATGTTCACGAATGCGATCACGGCCTGGCCAGATTCCAAGGCGCTGATCGCGACGGTCGCGCAGCTCGCCCATGATCTCGGCCTGACGACGCTTGCGGAAGGCGTTGAAACGCCGGCGCAGCTCGACCATCTCCGCCGCGAGCAGATCGACGAGATCCAGGGCTTCCTGCTCTCCCGCCCGCTGGACGCGCACACGCTCGAGGAGCAGATCCTCGCGCCCGGGCGCCCGACGGCGGACCGCCGCCCGATACCCAAGGCCGGGCCGCGGTCGGCCTGAGACAGCGCCCCAGCCGCTGGGCGATTCGCAGCCTCCGCGGTGCGACCGGCGCTCGCGAGGGCCCGCGCCGGCGCTCAGGCTTGTAAGTTTGGGCGGTGAGCGATCTGGTCGCGCCGGCGGCAGAGAGTTACGCCGAGGAGCACACGAGCCCGCTGGGTGGCCAGCTGGAGCGCGCGGCCGCGTGGACGCAGGGCAACACGCCCTCGCCGCAGATGATGAGCGGCCTGGCGGAGGCGAGGTTGCTGGAGCTCCTGGTCGTCGCCGCCCAGGCGCGAAACGTGCTCGAGATCGGGACCTTCACGGGCGTCGGCGCGCTGATCATGGCGGCGGCCGTGCCGGCGGATGGCAGCGTCACCACGCTCGAGGTCGACGCGCAGACTGCCGCGGTCGCACAGCGCCACTTTGACGCGAGCCCGCATGGGCAGCGCGTGCGGCTGATCGTCGGGGACGCGCTGGAGACGATCGCGGGCCTCGCGGGCCCGTTCGACCTGGTCTACATGGACGCTCGCAAGGCGGACTATCCCGCCTACTACGACGCCGTCCTGCCGAAGCTCGCCGAGCGCGGGGTCATCGTCGCCGACAATCTGTTCCGCGCCGGGGCGACGCTCGACGCCGGCGCCGGCGACGAGGACACACTCGGCATGCGGGAGTTCGCCGATCGGGTTCAGCGCGACACGCGGGTGCACAACGTGCTGCTGACGATCGGCGATGGCGTGATGGTCGCCTGGCGGCGCCCGCCGGGCGAGCAATGACGCCGCAGGCGTCAGACTCCTCACGCCAGCGCGGGGTACAGCGCCGCGACCCCCCCGGCGAGTCCGGCCTGCACGTGGCGGCTGACGTCGTCGGCGAGGATCTCGTAGAGGTCGGCCTCGATTCCGTCGATTGCGATCTTTGCGATGTCGGCCGGGTTCGCCTTCGCCGAGGTGACGGAGGCGGCCATGTCGGTGTCCATGTAGCCCACGTGCAGCCCGGCGACTCGGATCTGGCGATCCGCCAGTTGCGCTCGCAACGCGTTCGTCAGCGACCATTCCGCTGACTTCGCTGCGCAGTAGGCGCCGATCTCCGGGAAGCTCAGCCACGCGAGCGCCGAGAGAATGTTCAGGATCGACCCGCCACCGTTGGCGCTGATCTGGGGCGCGAAGGCGCGGATCATCGCCAGTGTCCCGTAGAAGTGGGTGTCGAGCTCGACGCGAATCGTGTCGAGGTCACTGGTGAGCAGGTCCGCGCCGGTGGATGCGCCGGCGTTGTTGATCAGCAGTGTGACGTCAGCGGCGATCTCGGCGGCCGCGGCGATCGATGCTGGATCGGTGATGTCGATTGCCAACGGCCTCGCGCCGGGGAGCTCGACGGAGTCCGGGTTGCGCGCACCGGCATAGACCGTCGCGCCGCGAGCCAGCAGCTCGCCGGCGAGGTGGCGGCCGAAGCCCCGATTGGCCCCGGTGACGAGGGCGGTTGATCCGGCGATGTCCATCGTGTCTCCTTCGGTTGGCGCTGTCGAGGGTGGGTCCCGGGACTGACTAAGGCAGCCCACAGCCAGATACCTTAGCGAACTGGCTAAGTCGCGGCGAAGTCAGCTAGACTGTGGTCATGACGAACGCCGCCACGGTGACCATGACCGGGGAGCTCGACCCGCGAGGAGGGTGGGAGGCGGCGGGCTGCACGATCGCCCAGACGCTCGACGTCGTGCGATCGCGCTCGGCGTTCCTGCTGCTGCGAGAGGCGTTCTACGGAACAACGCGATTTGACGAGTTCGCACACAGAGTCGGCGTCAGCGAGCCCGTCGCCGCCGCCCGGCTCAAGGAGCTCGTCGCGGTTGGACTACTCGAACGCCACCCCTACAAGGAGCCCGGCCGGCGCACCCGGCTGGAGTACCGCCTGACCCCAATGGGCGCCGACTTCTTCCCGGCCCTCGTCGCGCTCACGCAGTGGGGCGAGCGCTGGCTGCAACCGGCCGGCGTCGAGCTGCGCCACCGGGACTGCGGCGGCAGCGTGCGAGCCGAGCTGTGCTGCGATCGCGGTCATCACATATCGGTCGCCGACATCGACCTCGTTGCCCGGCCGCACACACCCGATTGATTCGCGCCGTCAGGCCGGGGGGTATGTCGGGCGGCCGTGGATGGTTGGGCCGTCGCTGTGTTTTTTATGGAGCCGGCTGCGCCGGCCGGGCTCACCCTCCTCGGCGATCGCCTCACGCAGCGCTTGGGCGAAGGGGCGTGGGACGAAGTCAAAGAGCGCCATACCGGACGGATCGGTGACCGTCGTCTCCGTCGACAGCCCTTCGATCAGGGGCCGGGCGACGCCTGCGTCGACCGGCGTCACGAGGCCGATCCAATGCGACGAGAGCCAGGGCGTCAGCAGCGGCACCGGGATGCGCGGGCGACGGCGCAACCCGAGCGCATCGGACATCGCGTCGAGCATCTGGCCGTAGGTGAGGATCTCGGCCGATCCGATCTGGATCTCGCGCCCGCGCGTCTGCGGGATGCGCGGTGCCTCGGTGAGGTAGCGCAACACATCTTCGATGCCGATCGCCTGAGTCGGGGTGGAAAGCCACGCCGGCGCGAGCATCACCGGCAGGCGCTCCACAAGCGAGCGCAGAGTCCGGTAGCTCTCCGAGCCGGCCCCGACCACCATCCCTGCGCGAAACCAGCTCAGCGGCGGTCCCTGCTCGCGCAATACCTCGCCGACGCGCTGACGCGAGCGCAGGTGCGGAGATCCGGGGCGATCACCGAGTCCGCCGAGATAGACGACGCGGTCGATGCCGGCGCCCGTCGCGAACCGCGCGAAATTCGACGCGGCGGTCACGTCGCGCTGCTCGTAGCCGGAGTTGCCGCCGCGACCCATTGAATGCACGAGGTAGTAGGCCGTCGAGAAGTCGCCCTCGATCGCGCGCAGCGAATCCCACTCGAGCAGGTCGGCGCGGTACACCGCGACGGCAGGATCGAGGCTGGCTCGGCGCGGATCGCGCACCACAGCGCCAACCGGCTCGCCGCGCTTGACAAGCTCACGCACGAGCCGGCTGCCGATGTAGCCGGACGCTCCGGTGACGAGCACCGTCACGTGCGCACGCTTACCGGCTCCTGCGCAGGCGCCGGCCGTGGCGCGCGCGCGGCGTCCGTCCAACGTGCTGCGCGTGGCAGCGCTGCCACGCCCGTCGCAGCTGGCGCAGCCGTCCTGGCAGCGGCGGACTGCGGGTGCGTGAAGCGCGAGAACGACAACGTCACGAAGGCAAGTACGACGCAGATCGCGGCAGCGAATGCCACGTTCACGATTATGAGAACTGTCATGGTCACGGTGGTCTCCAGCATCTCCTCACGGGACGCCGGTTACAGCGCGGCGAGCGCAGAGGCTAGTTGGCTGTTCTGATGACGCGGACGAATGTCCGCGCAGAGGTGACTCGCCAAGCGGCGAGAGCGGCCGGCCGGCGTGTGAGTAGCGCCCTGAAGCTGACGAGGAGCCTCACTGCGGCGGTCCGCTACAGCAAGCATCGACACCGCCACGATCAAGGTTGAGCGCATTCCAGAACGCTCGGCGGATCGCCCGGACACGCAGACGCTCGAGATCCCCATTCGGCCGTGCCACACGATGCGCGACGCAGCGATCGACGTCGCCTTCAGCGGCGAGCGAGCGCTCGCGCCGGCCGCTCGTCTACGCCGGCACGCCGGAGAGGTGCTCGTGGATGAAGCGCACGACCATCGCGCCCTCGCCGACCGCCGTGGCACAGCGCTTGATCGAGCCCGACCGCACGTCGCCGACCGCGTAGATCCCGGGCACGCTGGTCTCCAGCACGTTGTCGGCGCCGGCGGCAGCGCCGGTCAGCACGAAGCCATGATCGTCGCGCGCAACGACGTCCCCCAGCCAGTCCGTGCAGGGATCCGCGCCAAGGAAGAGGAAGAGGAAGGAGAGCGAGAGCCGCTCTCCGTCGCTCAAGGTGACCGCCTCGAGCTCCCCGCCGCTGCCGTGCAGGTGCACGATCTCGCTGCGATCGCGGACCGCCACGCCGTAGCGCTCGAGTTCGAGCACGAGGTAGTCGGACATCGTCTCGCGCACGTCGGCGCGGCGGTGCAGCAGTGTCACGAGCGCGCCTCCGCGGGCGAGCCAGACCGCCGCCTGTCCTGCCGAGTTGCCGCCCCCGACCACGCCGACCCGCGTGGCGCCGCAACGCTGCGCCTCGGGCGGCCCGGCGGCGTAGAAGACGCTGACGCCCTCGTAGTCCGCGAGATCCGCGACCGGCAGCCGGCGATAGGCGGCGCCGGTCGCCAGCACGACGGCGCGGGCCGAGACCTCGTGGTCCCCCTCGAGGCGAACGGTATGGCGCTCAGCCCCGGGTTCGAGCGCCACGGCGCGATAGGGCGTCGCGGTACGGGCGTTGAACTTGCGCGCCTGAGTCACCGCCCGGCTGGTCAGCTCTGAGCCGCTGATCCCGCCCGGGAAGCCGAGATAGTTCTCGATCCGGCGTGAGGTGCCCGCCTGTCCGCCGAGCGCGGTGCCCTCGACGACCAGCGTCTCGAGGCCTTCCGACGCCGCGTACACGGCCGCCCCCAGGCCCGCCGGCCCGCCCCCGACCACGACCACGTCGACCTCCTCGCGGGCAGCGAGCTCGAGCCCGATCCCCAGCGCGCGCGAAACCTCGCCGCCGGAGGGGTTGCGCAACTCGCCGCCGCCGGGCAGGCGAACGATCGGCAGCTCACCGGGATCGACGCCGCCGACCAGCTGCGCGAGGGCCGGGTCGTCCGAATGCTCGGGATCGTGCCAGGTGTAGGGCAGGCGGTTGCGCTGTGCGAACTCGACGATCCGCCGTGTGGGCTCCGACGAGCGCGGGCCGATGATCTCGAGTCCGACGCCTTGCAGCTGAAGCGCCTCGCGCCGCGCGATGAACGTCGCCAGCAGCAGATCGCCAAGCGTCGCGTCGTCGAAGAGCAGGGCGCGCAGCTCGTCGCGATCGACGGCGATGTAGCGCAACGGCGCCGTCGCGACCGCCGTCACGAACACGGTCTGGCCCGAGAGCAGGTTCAGCTCGCCCAGGAAGCCAGACTTGCCGTGCCGGACGATCTCGTGCCCCGAAGCGTCAACGATCGCCGCCTCGCCTTCGAGGATCGCGATGAACGGGTAGCGCGCGTCGCCGATCCGGTAGAGAACGTCGCCGGTCGCCGCCGTGTGCTCCTGCCCGTGCGAGGCAAGCGTCGCCAACTGCACCTGCGACAGGACGGGGCTGATCTCGCTCGCCACCCGGGAAGCGTACCCCGCGCCGCGGTGCACCCGGGGCGCAGCGCCGCGCTAACGACGACAGCCCGCTGGGCGTGGGCGCCCGGCGGGTTGTCGTTTTCCAGATCCAATCGCGACGGAGCGCGCGAGCGCCCCGCTCACGGGTAGCCGATCACGACGTCCTTGCAGTTCTGCGTCGTGTAGGCGTGCCGGTCGGACTTGTCGAGGGTGACGATGTCGTTGCCAGGGCCGCAGTCGATCGTGCCGCTGCCAAAGTAGGCGAAGACATGGTTGTTGTCGGGGCCCGTGAAGATGTGGTTGAGCCCGTGGCTGGCGTAGATCCAGTTGTCGCCGGCGCCGCCGTACAGGTTGTCGACCTGCGTCGTGGGGTTGTCGGGAACGGGGTGCTGGTCGCCCCAGATGATGTCGTTGCCGGCGCCCCCGTAGATCGTGTCCGAGCCGGGACCGCCGAGCAGCAGGTCATTGCCGTCGGTGCCGATCATCACGCCACCGGCGTTGCTCGCAAACGCAACGGTGACCGTGTGCGGCCAGCCGACGTGGCTGACGTCGGCAGCGGCGCCCGCGGCCGAGAAGGTGCAGACCGCCACTGCGGCTGCGGCTGTGACGGCGCCGAGCGTCAGGCGCCGGGCACCGAGCGAGCGCATGGCGGCCATCAGATGAGTTGGGTCTGCGGTCATGAGCTCACTTCGATCGTGGAGGTGGGGCTTACGGCGAGCATCTGCCCGCCGCTCAGCAGCACGTAGCGCACCGTCAGTTGCGTGCCGCGGAGCGCCATCGGCACCTTCCAGTGCAGCCAGACCTCGCGCGGGCGCGGCGGCGCTGAGATCAGCGTCTGCCAGACCCCGGGCGTGGACTCGCTCTCGAGCGCGAACTGGCCGTTGAAGACCGCCAGCGGCAGATCCTCGTGCAGCGTGAAGGTGTGGCCCGGGCGCACCTGCGCCGGCACACCGCCGACGGTCATGGTGCCGGGGGTGGGAAACACCACCTTCGCCTGTGCCGTCGCGGCTAAGCCGAGCGCGAGCGCGGTGCTGGCCGCCAGCACGCAGGCGGTGCGCGGCCGGGGGGTTGAAATGCGGGACGAGAGTCGATTCATCAGCGATCCGTTTCTCGCGCAAGGTCGACGCGTTCATCGGCGACCCGGTCCCAGCTGCGGGATTGCACAGGGTCTGCCTTTCAATCCCGATCGGCGCCATCGGGCTTCTGCCTGACGATCGGACCTCAAAGAGGACGCATGTCCGGCGCTTACGCGCTGCGAAGCGCGCCTTTGCGGGCGATTTCGGCCACAGGGCGCGCGGGGTGGCAGGCGCGTGGCAGTCGCCCGCGATCCGCGACCGGACTTCGGCTCACCGGACCTGACAGCGGCTCACGCGGCCGGACGGCCGCGCCGGCAGCTAGCAGCAGCTAGCGGCGCGTGAGCACGACCACGGGGATCTCGCGCCCGGTCTTGCCCTGATAGTCGTCGTAGGCGGGCCAGACTTCGGCCATCAGCGACCACAGGCGAGCGCGTTCGTCGCCCGTGGCGGTGCTCGCGAGCACCGGTATCTCCTCGCCGGGGACCTCGATCGTCGCCTGCGGATCGGCCTTGAGGTTCTCGTACCAGCCGGGGTTCTCGGGCGCCCCGCCCTTGGAGGCGACGATCACCCAGCGCTCCCCGTCGGTGCGGTGGATCAGCGGCGTCGTGCGCGCCTGCCCGGAGGAGCGGCCCGTGGTGGTGAGCAGCAGGATCGTCGTGCCGCGCCAATGGTAGCCGCGCTCGCCGGCGCTCTCGCGATAGGCGCGGACGTGCTCAGCCCCGAAGAGTTCGTCGTCCGCGGTCGCCATCGACGAGATTCTACGACGCTGCGGCCGTCGCCTTCGACCACGGCGCGGAACGTGCGGGAATGATCGCGCGTGGCGACCCAAGCGCGCCCTACACTCGAACACTCGATGAGCACGCCGGCAAAGATCCCCCAACGACCCGCGCTGAAGGTCGCCCAGGCGCTCGCGCCACCGCACAACATCGACGCCGAGGAGTCGGTGCTCGGGGCGATCCTTCTGTCCGAGCGCACGATGTACTCGCTCGTGATCGAGGAGGCACTGCGCCCCGACGACTTCTATCGCGAGCGCCACCGCCTGATCTACGCGGCGATGATCGGGCTCTACGAACGCAGCGAGGCGATCGACACGGTCACCGTGACCGACGCGCTGCGCGCCGCCGGCACGCTCGAGCAGGCGGGCGGACCGGAGGGCGTCGACCTGCTCGCGGGGGCCGTGCCGAACGTCGCGAACCTGCGCCAGTACGCGCAGATCGTGCGCGACACGGCGCTGCTGAGGCGGCTGCTGAACACGACCTACGAGATCCAGGCCAGCGTGCTGGACCAGCGAGAGCCTGCGCGCGAGCTGGTCGAGCACGCCGAGCAGGCGATGCTCGAGATCGCCCACGGCGAGCGTACGCAGGACTTCCGCTCGATCTCCTCGCTGCTGAAGAACGAGCTCGACGTGCTGCACGAGCTGTCGGTCGCGGGCGCCGCGCTGACCGGCACGCCAACCGGCTTCAAGGATCTCGACGACATGACCGGCGGGCTGCAGCCGGGCAACCTGATCGTGATCGCTGCGCGCCCGTCGATGGGCAAGAGCTGCCTGGTGACCAACATCGCGGAGAACGCGGCGATCAAGCACGGCAAGCCGGTTGCCCTGTTCAGCCTCGAGATGTCGGAGACCGAGCTCGCCCGGCGCTTCATCGCCTCGCAGGCCTCGATCAAGGGCGACGACCTCAGCAAGGGCCGGGTGCCGGAGGCGATGTGGCCGAAGATCATCAACGCCAGCTCGAAGCTCGCCGCGGCGCCGCTGTGGATCGACGACTCCGGCGACATCGGCATGCTCGAGATTCGCGCCAAGGCGCGGCGCCTGTACTCGCAGAACCCGGACGGCCTCGGCCTGGTGATCGTCGACTACCTGCAGCTGCTGCGCGCCGAGTCGCGCAGCGAGAACCGCGCCGAGATCATCGGGCAGATGTCGAGGGGGCTGAAGATGCTCGCGCGCGAGCTCGACGTCCCGGTGATCGCGCTCTCCCAGCTCAACCGCAGCGTCGAATCGCGCAACCCGAAGATCCCGATGCTCTCGGACCTGCGCGAGTCGGGCGCGGTCGAGCAGGACGCCGACGTCGTGATCTTCATCTACCGCGACGACTACTACAACCCCGACTCCTCCGAGCACCCCGGCGAGGCCGACCTGCTGATCGCCAAGAACCGCAACGGACCGGTCGGCAAGGTGACGCTGACGTTCCGCCCGGAGTACCCGCGGTTCATGAGCTACTCGCGCGAAGAGCGCTTCGCCTGAGCCGGGCTACCCGGCGCTGCGCATCCGCGGATCGGGGCGCCGCCCGGCGGCGGGTCGCCGCGGGCTCGTTGCCGCGAGCTCCCTGCCGCGCGTCAGCTGCACACGAGTCAGGTGAACCGCGCGGTGGCGGCGTCCGGGCCGTGCTCGCGCTCACGTGCGGCCATCAGCGCCGTCGTGCCCTCGCGGTCGAGCAGCATCGCGAGATAGCCGCGCACGGCGCGCGAGAAGACGATGTCCTCGTCCTCGTGGAAGCCGCTCGTGCCGACGATCATGCCGTAGGCGGGATCGATGATCGCGCCGCCCCAGGGAAAGGCGCCGCGCAGCCCGACCAGAGCGCCGGGATGCAGGCGGATCGCCAGGTGGCTGTCGCTGCCCGTCGCCTCGCAGATGCGGATCTTGCCCGCGACGTTGTCGACGAACCAGTCCCCGCCGAGCGTCGAACCCTCGATGTCGTGAGGAAACGAGTGCCTCGAAGCGCCCTCGAAGCTCGCGCCCGGCGTCGCGGCGAGCACCACCACCACGCCGTAGGAGTTGTTCTGGACGAGGCCCGCGTCGATCCATGCCCGCCCGGTCACCCGGATCATCCGGGCGAGGTCCGCAAGCGTGCTCTCACTCAAACGCGTCACGACCGCACATCCTGTCACCAGTTCGCTCGCGCCGACCCCCCGGCAGCTGCACACGCGCCACCACGAGCGCCCGCCGCCCGCCGCTCACTGCGCCAGATCGAGGTCCACCGGCGGCAGGTCTCGAATCTGGTCCTTGGTCAAGCTCACGCTGACGCCGTCGGCGTCGTTCACCGCCTCGACGGCGCCGATCGGAATCGCGACGCGCTTCGCGCCCCACAGGTGACCCTCGTCGAGCAGGAAATGTGTGACGTGGTGGTCGCTGGGGTCGATCACCAGTCCCTGTACACGCCCGATCTCGCCGTCCTTGGCGCTGACGGGATCGCCGCGGCGAACCGCGACCTCGCCCACCGGGATGCGGTCGGTGACCACCGCATGGGGCCCGGGATCGGTGCCGCCCATGCCCATGCCCAGACCGCCAATGCCCATTCCGCCCATGCCCAGGGAGCCCACGCCGCCCATGCCCATGCCCAGGCCGCCGAGGCCGAAATAGGGCAGCGAGACGACCTGACCGGGCCCGTAGCCGTAGTCGCCGCCGGCACCGGCGAGGAACTGTGTCTCCTCGGCCTCCTCGAGCGCGTCGAACTCGGCCTTCGTGCAACTCAGGCGGATCGCGTCGTCCGCGGATGAGTCGACGAGCCCGACCGGAACCAGGCGCGCCGCCCCCGCGCGATGTGGCGGTTCGACGACGAGGTGTACCAGCACACGTGCGACAGGGTCGACGACCACGCGTCGCAGCTCGCCGCAGACTCCGTCGCTGCCACTGACTTCGCTGCCGATCGTGAACGCCGTGGAACCGCTCATGGACTGTCTCCCTCTCGTCGCGTCGGGCCGTGGAGTGTTGCGCCGCGGAAGGCGCCGTCGGCTCCGCTGCTCCGGCGGCGCACTCCCGCTGTGAGGCTACTCTCCGACCGCACTTGAGCCGTCGGCGCGAGCGCCGCCGGGCACGGGCGCATCAGTGTGGGTGTAGCGTTCGCGCCAGCAGATGGCATCGGCAAACGGCGGCGACGACGCGATGGTGGACGCACAGCGGACCACGGCGATCGCGCTCAAGCGGGCTGCGCCTCCGGGCGACGCCGGCCCGGCGCCCGACGGGCCTCGCAGGCCGAGCGCGTCCGCCGAGCCCAGGCGCCTGTCGCGCAGGGTGGTGGCGCTGATGGCGGTGGCCTCCGGCGCGGCCGTCGCGAACCTTTATTACATACAGCCGCTGCTGACCGTGGTCGCGCGCGGGCTGCACGTCTCCGACGGCGCCGCGGGCCTGCTCGTGACCGCGAGCCAGATCGGCTACGTGGCGGGACTCGCGTTCCTTGTGCCGATCGGCGACATCGTCGAGCGGCGGCGGATGATCGCCACGATCCTGCTCGGCACCGCCGTGGCCGCCGCGGCGTGCGCGGCGGCACCGGGCTTCGGCGTGCTCCTGGCCGCGATGGTCGCGCTCGGCGCGCTGTCGGTCGTGGCACAGGTGATCGTGCCGCTCGCCTCCACGCTCGCCGCGCCGCACGAGCGGGGCCAGATCGTCGGGACGGTGATGAGCGGCCTGCTGATCGGCATCCTGATGGCCCGCACGCTGAGCGGCCTGGTCGCGGCGCTCGGTGGCTGGCGGCTCGTCTACGCGCTCGCCGCCGGGGCGATGCTCGTCCTGTCGGTCACGCTCCAGCGCGCATTACCGGCCGTCGTGCCGACTGAGCGGGCCCCCTACCGGGCGGTTCTGCGCTCGATCGTCACGCTGATCGCGCACGAACCGTTGCTGCGTCAGCGCATGGCGCTGGGCGCACTGCAGTTCGCCGTCTTCTCAGTCCTTTGGACCACGATCGCGTTCCTGCTGGCCTCCTCGCCCTACCACTACGGAACGGCCGTGATCGGCCTGTTCGGCCTGGCCGGCGCGGCCGGCGCTGCCGTCGCTCCGCTCGCCG
>JBEKSK010000027.1:0-15265 GCA_049517155.1 Solirubrobacteraceae bacterium | reverse complement strand
TCGCCGCTCGAGGAGCAGATCGCCGCCCAGCGCGGCGGCGAGACGACCGAGCTGTTGACGCTCAACATCGGCCCCCACCATCCGGCGACACACGGCGTGCTGCGGCTGCTCGTGACGCTCGAGGGCGAAATCGTGCGTGAGCTGAAGCCGATCGTCGGCTACGTCCACACCGGCATCGAGAAGACCGCGGAGCAGAAGGCCTACTGGAAGGTGATCCCCGTGATCGAGCGGATGGACTACCTCTCCTACTACTTCAACGCGATGGCCTTCTGCGGCGCCGTCGAGACGCTGCTGGAGTGCGAGGTCCCCAAGCGCGCGCAGTATCTGCGCGTGATCCACCTCGAGCTGAACCGGATCATGTCCCACCTGGTCTGGCTCGGCACAAGCGCCCTCGACCTCGGCGCGATCTCGATGTTCTGGTACTGCTTCCGCGAGCGCGAGACGATCCTCGATCTGTTCGAGTTCTCCTCCGGCCAGCGGATGCACACCCGCTACTTCCAGGTCGGCGGCGTGATGGAGGACATCCCGGCCGGCTTCGAGGCCAAGCTGCGGGAGTTCATCGCGATCATGCCGGGCCGCGCCGACCAGTACGCGGACCTGTTGCGGCGCAACGAGATCCTTCTGCAGCGCCTGCGCGGCGTCTGCCCGCTCGACGAGGAGACGCTGCTGGGTCTCGGCGTCAGCGGGCCGCTGCTCCGGGCGGCGGGCAATCCGTGGGATCTGCGCAAGGCCGCGCCGTACACGAGCTACGAGGACTTCGAGTTCAAGATCCCGGTTGGGACGGTCGGCGACAACTACGACCGTTTCGCGGTCCGCCTGGCCGAGATCTACGAGTCGGTGAAGATCATCGAACAGGCGCTCGACGGCCTGCCCGAGGGACCCCACATCACCGAGGACCGCAAGATCGCGCTGCCGCCGCGCCACGAGCTGGCGACCTCGATGGAGGCGCTGATCCATCACTTCAAGCTCGTGACCGAGGGTTTCCGCGTGCCGCCGGGCGAGATCTACTACCCGATCGAGAGCCCGCGCGGGGAGCTTGGCTGCTTCATCCGCTCCGACGGATCCTCCAAGCCCGCGCGCGTGCACATGCGCGACCCGAGCTTCGTCAACCTGCAGGCGACCGCGCCGATGGTCCGCGGCGCCTACATCGCCGACCTCATCGCCACGCTCGCGATGCTCGACCCGATCCTCGGCGGCATCGACCGATGAGCGCCGTAAAGCGCTACCAGCACGGCTCCCGCGTGCCCGGCTGGGACCAGGCCGCCGACCTCGACAAGGACCCGGCGGGCGTTCCCGACCCGGCGCTCGTCGAGGTGCCGGCGGCGCTGCGCGCCGAGATCGAGGCGGCGATGGCGCGCTACCCGGAGCGCCACTCCGCCGCGCTGCCGGCGCTGGCCGCCGCCCAGCGCCTGCACGGCTGGTGCTCGCCCGAGGCGATCGAGCAGGTGGCCTGCGTGATGCGCGTGACGCCGGCCTACCTCAGCTCCGTCGCGAGCTTCTACGACATGTTCGAGCTCGAGCCCGTCGGCCGCCACTCGGTCTATGTCTGCACGAACATCTCCTGCTCGCTGCGCGGCGCGGACGCTCTCTACGACGCGATCGAGACGGCCGCCGCCGGGGACCGCCAGATCAACCTGCGCCACTTCGAGTGCCTCGGCGCCTGCGACATCGCGCCAATGGTCTCCGTCGACCACCTCTATTACGGGCCGCTCGAGCTCGCCGACGCGCAGCGCCTGATCGACGATCTCCAGGCCGGGCGCGAGCCGATCCCCGACCTCGCGCTCGCGCGCCTGCGCAGCGCCGACCCCGACGCGAACTCCTGATGCGCACGGCCCCGATCCTCCTGCACGACATCGACGAGCCGGGCCTCGCCTCACTCGCGGTCTATGAGCGCCGCGGCGGCTATCAGTCGCTGCGCAAGGCGCTCGCGATGGAGCCCTCGGCGGTGCTCGCGGAGCTTGACGCCTCCGGCCTGCGCGGGCGCGGCGGCGCCGGGTTCCCGGCCGGGCGCAAGGCCGCGTTCCTGCCCCAGGGCGACATGGACCGCTACCTGGTGTGCAACGCCGACGAGTCCGAGCCGGGCACCTTCAAGGACCGCGAACTCATGCAGAAGAGCCCGCACATGCTGATCGAGGGGATCATGATCGCGGCGCACGCAGCGCAGACCAACCACGCCTTCATCTACATCCGCGGCGAGTACGAGGCGCAGGCGCGGATCCTCGATCTGGCGCTCGCCGAGGCCGCCGCCGCCGGCTACACCGGCGAGCGCGTCCTCGGCGGCGACTTCTCCTGCTCGCTGGTTCTCCACCGCGGCGCCGGCGCCTACATCTGCGGCGAGGAGACAGGCCTGCTCGACTCGCTCGAGGGCAAGCGCGGCAACCCGCGGCTGAAGCCGCCGTTCCCGGCCATCCAGGGCCTCTACCAGGGCCCGACGCTGATCAACAACGTCGAGACGCTCTCGACGATGCCCCACATCATCGCGATGGGCGGAGCCGAATACGCCAAGCTCGGCGTGAGCGGCTCGGCCGGCACCAAGGTCGTCTCGGTCTCGGGCCACGTGCGCCGGCCCGGCAACTACGAGATCGAGCTCGGGACCCCCTCGCGCGAGATCATCTTCGACCTCGCCGGCGGCCCGCCGGAGGGGCGCGAGGTCAAGCTGTGGTTCCCGGGCGGGTCGAGCTCGCCGGTGCTGACCGCCGCCGACCTCGACGTCCCCTACGACTTCGACTCGCTCGCGAAGGCCGGCACGATGCTCGGATCCGGCGCGATCATCGTCGTCGACGACTCGACGCCCGTGCTCGACGTCGCGCTCAAGCTCGCGAAGTTCTACCGCCACGAGTCCTGCGGGAAATGCACCCCGTGCCGCGAGGGCACCAACTGGACGGTGCGGATGCTCGAGCGCATCGACGCCGGCGAGGCGACGCCGATGGACCTCGACATCATGTCCTCGGTCCAGGAGCACATCATCGGCAACTGCCTGTGCGTGCTGGGCGACGCGATGGCGATGCCGATCGGCTCGATGATCGCGAAGTTCCGCGGCGAGTTCGAGGCGCACATGCAGTCACGCCAGCTGGCCGGCGCCGGCGCCGGGGCGCTCTGATGCCGCGCCCGGCGGTCAACATGATCACGCTGTCGGTCGACGGCCGCGAGGTGCAGGCGCCGGAGAACGCGATGCTCGCGGACGCCGCGAAGCTCGCCGACGTCGAGATCCCGGTCTTCTGTTATGAGCCCAAGCTCGGCGCGCCGGTCGGCGCCTGCCGCATGTGCCTGGTCGAGATCGAGGGCATCCCGAAGCTGCAGACCGCCTGCTCGACCGCCGTCAAGGACGGGATGGTCGTGCACTCGCGCTCCGAGCGCGCCAGGGTCGCCCAGCAGGCCGTCGTCGAGTTCCTGCTGATCAACCATCCGCTCGACTGCCCCGTCTGCGACAAGGGCGGCGAGTGCCCGCTGCAGGACATCACCTTCGGCTGGGGCGGCGGCCACTCCCGCTTCATCGAGCCCAAGCGCCACTTCCGCAAGCCGCTCGAGCTCTCACCGCTGATCGCGATCGACCGCGAGCGCTGCATCCTCTGCTACCGCTGCGTGCGCTTCGCGCAGGAGATCTCCGAGGACTACCAGCTGATCCTGCTCGAGCGCGGCGCCCACTCGTTTGTCGGCACCTTCGACGGGCACCCCTACGTCGCACCGTTCAGCGGCAACATCATCGAGCTGTGCCCGGTCGGTGCGCTGACCTCCCGCGCCTACCGCTTCCGCGCCCGCCCGTGGGAGATCGAGGGGGCGGGCACGCTGTGCACGCTGTGCCCGGCGCAGTGCAACGTGACGCTGACCGTCCGTGACGAGCGCGTGCTGCGAGTGCTCGCGCGCCAGCACCACGACGTCGACGACGGTTGGCTTTGCGACAAGGGCCGCTTCGCCTATCAGGCCGTGCACGCCGACGAGCGCATCACCGCGCCGATGATCCGCGACGGCGGCGAGCTGCGCGAGGTCAGCTGGGAACGCGCGCTGGAGGAGGCGAGCAGCTCCCTGCGCCGGGCGGGGGCGCGCACCGCGGCGCTGGCCGCCGGCGGCGCGAGCAACGAGGAGGGACTGCTGCTCGGCCGCCTGCTGCGCGAGGGGCTGCACTCCGCGCACCTCGACTCGCGCCCGACCGGGGCTGTCGGCCTCGACGCCTGGCGCGCGCTCAGCGCCCCGGCGCTGAGCGCCAGCGTGGCCGACCTGGAATTCGCCCACGCGGTGCTCGTGCTCGACTGCGAGCCCGTCGACGACGCGCCGATCCTCGAGCTGCGAATCCGCAAGGGCGTGCGCCGCAACAACGTCTCACTCGCGATCGCGACCGAGCGACCGAGCGCGCTCGACGCAAGCGGGCACCACGTGCGCTTTGCGCCCGGGCGCGGCGCCGAGCTGGCCGGCGCGCTCGCAGCGGCGCTGCGCGGCGAGGACGCCGAGGCGGCGGCGGCCGCCGCGGGGACGAGCGCCGAGCAGGTGGCGGCGCTGGCCACAGTGCTGCGCGACGCCGGCGAGGAGGTCGTCGTCCTCTACGGCGAGCGCCTGCTGGACGGCCGTGGCAGCCAGGCGCTGCTCGAACTTGCCGACGCGCTCGCGCTCGGCGCGCACGCGGGCGCCGGGCTGATCGGCATCCCGGACGCCGCAAACGGGCGCGGGCTGCGCGAGGCCGGCGTGCTGCCGAACGGCGGGCCAGGCCTGCTCGAGCCTGCGCTCGCGGACGGGCGCGACACGCCGGCGATCGCCGAGGGCCTGCGCAGCGGCGAGCTGGTCGCCCTCTACCTGCTCGGCGTGGACCCGTTGCGCGACCTTCCCGGCCGCGCCGGCTGGCAGCAGGCACTCGAGCACGCGAGCACCGTGATCGCCCACGCCGCCTTCCTCACCGACGGCATCCGCGAGCACGCGACGGTCGTGTTCCCGGCCGAGGCCGCGGCCGAGAAGGAGGGAACCGTCACGCATCCCGACGGCCGCGTGCAGCGGCTGCGCCCGGCGATCGCCCGCCAGGGCTCGGTGCGCGCCGAGTGGTCGGTCCTCGCCGAGCTTGGCGCCCGGCTCGGTGCCGGCGCGGCCCCGCGCAGCGGCGCCGCGTGCAGCGCCGAGCTGTTCGCCGCGGTCCCGATGTACGCCGGCATGACACTCGAGGAGCTCGGCGGCGCCGGCGTGCGCTGGCCCGCGCGCGAGCAGGCGGCGGGCCTGCCCGCGCCCTCCTCCTCCCGCGCCGACGCAGGGCGGGAGCCGACGGCCGGCAGTGAGCCGCGGGCGCCCCTGAAGGCCCGCGGCGCAAAGCTGATCGCCGGCTCATACCGCTCGATCTGGGCGGGACCCGAGGTCGCCGCGTCGCCGGCGCTCGCGTTCCTGCACCCGCGCCAGCGCATCGAGATCGGCGCGGCGGACGCACGCCGGCTCGGCCTCAGCGACGGTGCCGAGATGGCGGTCGCCGACGAGAGCGGGACCCAGATCCGCGCGCGTGTGGCGGTGCGCGACGGCATTGCCGCGGGCAGCGCGTTCCTGCAGCGCGCACTCGCCGGCGACTCCGCCGAGAGCCTGAGCGGACCGACGGTCGAGATCGTCGCGATCCCGGATCCGCCGCCGCCATCACCGCTTCACGCCGAGGGCTCAGGCGACGGCGAGCGGGCGGACGGCAGCCCGGGCGACCCCGCCGAGCCGGTCGCGGAGGCCCTCGCATGAGCCCGCCCGCCGAGCCGGCGCGCAAGCCGGCCCGCGCCCGGGAGCCGCGCGGATGATCCTCGCGCTCGACAGCTACTACGAGCCGTGGTGGATCCAGATCATCAAGTCGCTGCTGATCTTCAGCGTGGCGCTCGGGATCCTGCCGCTGATCATCGTCTACGAGCGAAAGCTGCTCGGCCGCTTCCAGGGCCGCTACGGCCCCAATCGTGTCGGCCCGTTCGGGCTGCTGCAGCCGCTCGCCGAGATCGTCAAGTTCGCGACCAAGGAGGACTCGCGGCCGGTCACCTCGATCGGGCCGCTCTATCTGGTCGCCCCGGTCATCTCGATCCTCACCGCCGTGGCCGCCTTCGCGCTCGTGCCGTTCGGCGACGTGACCAACATCTTCGGCACGCGCGTTGGCCTCTACGGCGTCGATCCCTCGATCGGCCCGTTGTATGTGTTCGCCTTCGGCGCGATCGCCTTCTACGGGCTGATGCTCGGCGGCTGGGCGTCCGGCTCCAAGTACTCATTCCTCGGCGCCATGCGCGCCGCCGCCCAGCTGATCTCCTACGAGGTCTCCCAGGGCCTTGCGCTGATCGGTGTGATCATCACCGCCGGCAGCCTGTCGCTGACCGCGATCGTCCACGCCCAGGGCGGCATGTGGTACTTCATCCCCCAGTTCGTCGGCTTTCTGGTCTTCACGATCGCCAGCTTCGCCGAGACCAACCGCTCGCCGTTCGATCTCGTCGAAGCCGACGCGGAACTGGTCGCCGGCTACTTCACCGAGTACGGCGGCACGCGCATGGTGGCGTTCCTGTTCGCCGAGTACCTGAACATGATGGTCGTCTCCGGCATCGCGGTGACGCTCTTCCTCGGCGGCTGGCTGCTGCCGTTCGGGATCCACCAGCCGACCTGGGTAGATCCGTTCGTCGTGCTCGCCAAGATGATGGTCTTCATCACCTTCTTCATCTGGATCCGCGCGACGCTGCCGCGGCTGCGCTACGACCAGCTGATGAGCTTCGGCTGGAAGATCCTGCTGCCGCTCGCGACGGTCAACACGCTCGTGACCGCGATCATCGTCGTGGCGGTGCACAAATGACCTGGTCGCCGGGAGAGGACCAGATCACGGTGCAGCGCGCGCCCGAGCCGGGCGCCGCGGGCGGCACCTACCGCGCCTTCGGCGAGACGCTGCGAGGCCTGAAGACGACGCTCGCGCGCGTCGTCGAGGGAGTCCACACGATCCAGTACCCCGAGGAGAAGGTGCCGGTCTACCCGCGCTTCCGCGGCCGCCACAAGCTGCACCGCTTCGAGGACACGGGCCTTGAGAAGTGCGTCGGCTGCTCGCTGTGCGCCGCCGCCTGCCCGTCTGACTGCATCCGCGTCGTCGCCGCCGAGAACACGCCCGAGGCGCGCGTCTCGGCCGGCGAGCGCTACGCCGCGGTCTATGAGATAAACATCAGCCGCTGCATCTTCTGCGGCTACTGCGAGGTCGCCTGCCCGTTCGACGCGATCACGATGGGCCACGACTTCGAGATGTCGGACTACAACCGCTCGGATCTGATCTTCACCAAGGAGATGCTGCTCGCCGAGCCGATCGAGGCTACGCCGCTGCGCACCGAGGGCGAGTGAGCTGGAGCTGAACTGATGTCCGCCGTCATCTTCTTCATCGCCGCGATCGGCGCGATCACCGGAGCGATCGGCGTGATCGTGCTCGCGAACCCCTTCTACAGCGTGCTCGCGCTGGTCGGCCATCTGATCTCGCTGGCGGCGCTGTTTCTGCTGTTGCGCGCCGAGTTCGTCGCCGCCGCTCAGGTCGTCGTCTACGCCGGCGCGGTGATGGTGCTCTACGTGTTCGTCGTCTCCTACGTCGGCAACGACGCGACGCCGGTCGGCCAGAGCCCGACCCGCGCCGCCACGCTCGGCGCCTTCGCCTGCGGCATCGCGCTGGTGATCGAGCTGTTCATCGCCGTGCTCGGCTCGGGCCTGCAGGCGATCGGGCACGACGGGGCGCCCTATGTCGCCGGCTTCGGCACACCCGAGGCGA
The DNA here is from genome assembly GCA_049517155.1 of Solirubrobacteraceae bacterium. Lineage (GTDB taxonomy): Bacteria > Actinomycetota > Thermoleophilia > Solirubrobacterales > Solirubrobacteraceae > Palsa-513. The sequence continues at coordinate 7,551 of JBEKSK010000027.1, read as the reverse complement.
TCGGCAAGCTGCTGCTCACGCGCTTCCTCGCCCCGTTCGAGATCGCCTCCTACCTGCTGCTGGTGGCCGCGGTCGGCGCGGTCACGCTCGCACGCCGCCGCCACGGCCTCGACGAGGGTGTCGAGGGCGATCCGCCGACGATCAGCGTGATGGACCTGTTGCGCCCGCGCCCGCTCGGGACCGGCACGATGGCCGAGGCGGGCGGGCGCGTGGAGGTCGGCGAGCCATGACGATCGGCTGGTATCTGGCGGTCAGCGCGCTGATCTTCGCGATCGGCGCCGGCGGCGTTCTGGTGCGCCGCAACCCGCTTGTGATCCTGCTCTGCCTCGAGCTGATGCTGAACGCCGCGAACCTCGCGCTGATCGGCTTCTCGCGCATGTGGGGCAACGGCGACGGCCAGGTGTTCGCGCTGATCGTGATGGTCGTCGCGGCCTGCGAGGTCACGGTCGGACTCGGCCTGATCGTCGCGATGCACCGCCGCCGCCTGCCGATCGACGTGGACGCGATGCGGGAGCTGCAGGGATGAGCGCCACCACCGCCGCGTGGCTCGTGCTCGCGGCGCCGCTGGCCGGCATGCTGATTGTCGCCGCGCTCTTCAACCGCCTGCCCGGCCGCACGGCGGGCTGGATCGGCACCGCCGCGATCGCGATCTCCTTCGTCTTCGCGCTGATCACGCTGCTGAAGCTCCAGCAGCAGGCTCCCAGCCACCGCGAGCTGACCTCGACCCTGTGGACGATCGCCTCAACGACCGGTGTCGATGCCCGCGCGACGATCCTCGTCGACCCGCTCTCGGTGCTGATGATCTGCGTCGTCGCCGGCGTCTCGACGCTGATCCATCTCTACTCGGTCAGCTACCTGCAGGGCGACCGCGGCTATTCGCGCTTCTTCGCCTACCTCAACTTCTTCGTCTTCTCGATGCTGCTGCTGGTCCTGGCTGGGAACTTCGTGCTGCTGATCGTCGGCTGGGCGTTCGTCGGCGCCGCCTCCTACATGCTGATCAGCTTCTGGTACCGGCGCACGACCGCGACGAGCGCGGGGATCAAGGCGTTCGTGATCAACGTGCTCGGCGACATCGGCCTGGTGCTCGGCAGCTTCTTCATCTTCCGCCACACCCGCACCTTCGACCTGCTCGGGAGCTTCCATGCGGCGCCGCACGTGTTCGCCTCCGGCAACGGCGATCTGACCGCGGGCTGCCTGCTGCTCCTGGTCGGCGCGTTCGCCAAGTCCGCCCAGATCCCGCTGCACACCTGGCTCGCGGACGCGATGGAGGGCCCCACCCCGGTCAGCGCGCTGATCCATGCCGCCACGATGGTCACCGCGGGCGTGTACCTGATCGCGCGCATGCACCCGCTCTTCCAGCTCGCCCCGGCGGCCGGCGACGTGGGCGCGATCATCGGCGCGCTGACGCTGCTGATCGCCGGCACGATCGGCCTGGCCGCAACCGACCTCAAGCGCGTCATCGCCTACTCGACGATGTCGCAGATCGGCTACATGATCATGGGCGTCTCGGTCGGCGCCTACGCCGCGGGGCTGTTCCATCTGATGACCCACGCCTTCTTCAAGGCGCTGCTGTTCATGGCCGCCGGCTCGGTGATCTCGGCGATGGGCGGCAGCCAGTCGCTCGACCGGATGTCGGGGCTGCGCCGCGCGCTGCCGTTCACCTTCGGCTGCTTCCTGATCGGCGGCCTCGCGCTGACCGGCGTGCCCCCGTTCAGCGGCTTCTTCTCGAAGGACTCGATCCTGCTGTTCGTCGCCGGGCGCGGCGGCTGGCACTGGGCGCTGTATGTCGCCGGCTACCTCGGCGCCTTCCTGACCGGCCTCTACACCTTCCGCATGATCTTCCGCGCCTTCCTCGGCGAGCCCTGCCCCGAGGCGGTCGAGCTGATCGAGCACGGCCACCTCTTCCACGCCGCGGTGCCGACGAACCCGGCCAACGGCGAGGTCGAGGACACCGACGTCGGCTTCCCCGGGCCCGACCACGTGATCGCCGAGCGCGCGATACCGATGCGGGTGGCGATGGGCATGCTGGCGGCACTGGCGATCGTCGGCGGCATCGTCTCGATCCCCAACACGACCCGCTGGCTGGACAACTTCCTGGCCCCGACCTTCGCCGACTCGACGATCGCCGTCCACCCCTCCAACGGCCTGCTCTACTTCGGCCTGATCCTCGGCGCCGTCGTTTCGCTGGCCGCGATCGCGACGGCGTATGTGATCTGGGTCGCGAAGCCGGCCCTGGCGCCGGCGATCGCCACCCGCTTTCGCCCACTGACCACCCTGTTCGAGCACCGCTGGTACTTCGATGAGCTGATCGACGCCGCGGTCGTGCGCCCGGGCGCCTGGTTCGGGCGCTTCGCCCAGAACACCTTCGAGCGGGTCTTTGTCAACGGCCTGCTGATCGGCGGCTCAACCGGCCTCGTGCGCGCCGCCTCGGCGCTTGTGCGCGGCACGCAGAGCGGCATCCTGCGCCTCTATGCCGGCCTGATGCTCGTCGGCATCGCCGGCGTCGGCCTCTACTTCCTGCTGCAGAGCTGATGCGCTGATGCTCTCGCTGGTGATCTGGATTCCCGCCGCGGCCGCGCTGATCGGAGCGATCGCCGGCGGCCGGCGCACGCCGGGTGCGCTGGCGCTGGTCGGCTCGCTGGCCTCGCTGGGCCTGGCGATCGCGCTGATCGCCGGCTGGAGCGGCGACAGCGGGCAACTCACGCACGTGACCGACGTCGTCTGGATCCGCTCGCTCGGCATCCACTACAAGCTCGGCCTGGACGGGCTCAACCTGTTCCTGATCGCGCTGACGACATTTGTCTTCTCGGGCGCGCTGGTCGCCGCAAATCTGCGCGAGTGGCCGCGCACGGAGCTCTTCTACCTGCTGCTGGGAATCGCCCAGAGCGCCGTGCTCGGCGCCTTCCTCGCCCAGGACCTCGCGCTGTTCGTCGGCTTCTTCGACCTGATGCTGATCCCGTTCTACCTGCTGACCGGCATCTACGGCGGCCCCGGCCGCGTCGTCGCCACGACCAAGCTCGTGATCTACACGCTGGTCGGCTCGCTGCTGATGCTCGCGGGCGCCGTGGCGCTGGCGGTGCTCGCCTCCCAGCACAGCGGCCAGCCGCTCAACTTCACCTACTCGGCCCTGCGCGCGGCGCCGCTCGGCGGCGGCACGCAGGACTGGATCTTCCTGCTGTTCGCCGCCGCGTTCCTCGTCAAGATGCCTGCCTTTCCGCTGCATGGCTGGATGCCCGACGGCTACCGGGAGATGCCGATCGAGGTGCTCGCGATCTTCAGCAGCGTGCTCTCGAAGGTCGGCGCCTACGGCTTCCTGGCGATCGTCTTGCCGATCCTGCCCCGGGCCAGCGCCCACTTCCAGACGCTGCTGCTCCTGATCGGGCTGGCCTCGATCCTCTACGGCTCGGCGATGGCCTTCACGCAGACCAACGCCCGGCTGATCGTCGGCTACTCCTCGGTCGCCCAGCTCGGCTTCATCACGATGGGCATCTTCGCGCTGGCGCCGCAGGGCGCGCAGGGAGCGGTCCTGCAGATGGTCAACCACGGCATCGTCGTCGCCCCGCTCTTCATCATCGTCGGGCTGCTGGCGGCGCGCGCCGGCGGCTCGGAGGACATCCGCGACATGGGCGGCATCGCGATGCGCGCGCCAATCCTCGCGACGCTGTTTCTGATCGTCACCTTCGCGACGCTCGCGATGCCCGGCTCGGGCAACTTCATCGGCGAGATCCTGATCCTGCTCGGCCTGTTCAAGACGAAGATGGTCTTCTCGATCATCGCCTTCACCGGCGTGCTGATGGCGAGCGTCTACATGCTGCGCGCGTTCATCCGCACGATGCACAACCGCGCCGGCCCGGAGGTCGTCTCGCGCGAGCTGCGCTGGCGTGACGCGCTCGTACTGGTCCCCTTCATCGGCGCGATCATGCTCTTCGCGATCTACCCCCAGATCGAGCTCTCGCGGGCGCAGACCTCGGTCACCTCCTCGATCGCCGCCGCTGCCGCCACGGCGGCGCCGGCGAGCACCCCGGTGGCGAACCGATGAAGGCGGTCGCGCGGATCGCGGGCCACGGCCGGCGCACGCTGCTCGCGGCGCTCGTGCACCCGCACGGACCCCACATCAACTACGCCGCGATCTCGCCGCTGGAGGCGCTGCTCGGCGGCTCGGTGATCGTCCTGATCGTTGGCCTGCTGCGATCGCGCTTCGCCCGCGAGCAGCTCGTTCCCGCGCTGACGCTCCTGACCCTTGCCGCGACGATCGCGCTCACCAGCTGGCAGTGGAACGATCATGTCTCGGCGATCTCGGGCGCGCTCGCGGTGGACGACCTCGCGCTAGCGCTGACGATCGTCTTCGCCGCCGCCGGCGCCGCCGCGGTGATCCTCTCGTGGCGTGCGCAGGCGCCGCGCGAGTCGGCTCACGGCGAGTACCACGCACTGCTCCTGGCGTCGATCGCCGGCATGGCGATCCTCGTCGCCGCGCAGAACCTGGTGACGCTGTTCATCGGCATCGAGCTGCTCTCGATCCCCCTGTATGTGCTGTGCGCGGCCGAGATGCACCGCGCCTCCTCGCTCGAGTCGGGCCTGAAGTACCTGATCATCGGCTCGGTCGGCTCGGCGACCCTGCTCTACGGCCTGGCCCTGCTCTACGGCGCCACCGGCTCGACCGACTTCTCCGCGATCGCATCCTCGATCGCCGCCGGACACAGCTCCGACGTGCTGCTGCTGACCGGCGTCGCGCTGGTGCTCGTCGGCCTCTGCTTCAAGGCCTCCGTCGCGCCGTTTCACCAGTGGACCCCCGACGTCTACGAGGGTGCCCCCACACCGATCACGGCTTTCATGGCGGTCGCCACGAAGGCCGCCGCATTCGGCGTCCTTCTGCGGATGTTCGACGTCGCGCTGATCGCCGAGAACCTCGACTGGGGCCCGGCGCTCGCAACACTCGCGACGATCACGATCATCGTCGGCAACGTCGGCGCACTCGGCCAGTCCTCGCTCAAGCGGATGCTCGCCTACTCGTCGGTCGCGCAGGCCGGCTACATCATGGGCGGCGTCGTCGTGTCAACCCGGCTCGGCGCCTCAGCGACGATCTTCTACCTGATCGTCTACCTGCTGATGAACATCGCCGCCTTCGCGGTGATCATCGCCCGCGAGCGCGAGACCAGCTTCGGCGATGACATCGACGCGGTCGCCGGGCTCGGCTCGCAGCGACCCCTGCTCGCCTGGCCGCTGACGATCGCGATGCTCTCGCTCGCCGGCATCCCGGCGACGGCCGGCTTCATCGGCAAGGTCTACCTGATCGAGGCGCTGGTCAACGGCAACTACACCTGGCTGGGGATCGTGATCGTCGTCGGCTCGATGATCTCGCTCGGCTACTACCTGCGCGTGATCGCGGCGATCTGGATGCGCGAGGCCCCCGCCGCGGTGCGCCCGACGGCAAACGGGCGCCCGGTGCTCGCCGGCGGATCGAGCGAGGCCGACGTCAAGGGCACCGACCTCGAGGTCGCGATCGTGGCGCTCGCCTTTGCCGCCGCAACGATCTTCTTCGGCATCGTGCCCCAGCCGCTGTTCGACTTCGCCAACCACGCCGCGGCGTCGCTGACGAGTTTTCTCTAGGGGCTCCGCCCCGGCTTCCGCCGGCTGCTGCGCCGGGGGACCGGTGCCGCCGGGGCGGCTTCGCTCGCAGCCCAGCGATCGGCCCCAACGCGCCTCGAAATCCGACTTGACGTGGCGGATTTTTGGGCTAGCGTGGGGGCCTCGCGCACTGGCGCGGCTCGGACGCTCTAGGGAGGGGTTAAGCGATGCTCCGTCTTGCCCGCTGGTGCGTGGCTCACCGCCGTCGCGTCGTCCTGGCGTGGATCGCCGTGGCGATCGTCATGACCGTCGTGGCCCACGCCGTCGGGCCCAACTACGTCTCCGTGTTCAGTCTCCCGGGGACCGACTCCCAGCGCGCTCACGACCTGCTCACGAAGGACTTCCCCGTGCAGAGCGGCGACGCCGACGCGATCGTGTTTGAGGTCTCCAGCGGGACGATCGACGCGCCGGCGGTGCGCGCCGCGATCACGCCGCTACTGGCGCGCGTGAGCGCGCAGCCGCATGTCGCCGCGGTCGTCAGCCCCTACAGCGCCCTCGGGGCGGTCCAGGTTTCGCGCAACCGGATGACGGCGTTCGCGACCGTCGACTACGACAAACCCGCCAACTCGCTCGCGCCCGGCACCGGCAAGCCGCTGCTCGCCGCGGTGAAGGCCGTGCACGTGGCGGGCCTCACGGTCGCTGCCGGCGGGCAGGTCGTGGAGGCGGCCGAGGGGTTCAGCGTCGGTCCCGCCACCGAGGTCGGCGTGCTCGCCGCACTCGTCATCCTGCTTTTGACCTTCGGCTCGCTGGCCGCGGCCGGGATGCCCCTGATCACGGCCGGGCTGGGCCTGATCACCGGCGTCGCGTTGATCGGACTCGCCACGCGGGTGACGAACATGGCGAACGTCTCTCCCGACCTCGCGCTGATGATCGGCCTCGGCGTCGGGATCGACTACGCGCTCTTCATCGTCACGCGCTTTCGCGAGGACTATCTCGCGACCGGCGACCTCGAGCTCTCCCTGGTCGAGGCGATGGACACCTCCGGCCGGGCGATCCTGCTCGCCGGGGCAACCGTCGTGATCGCGCTGCTCGGCATGTTCGCGACCGGCGTGGCGTTCATGTACGGCCTCGCGATCGCCGCCGTGATCGCGGTGCTGCTCGTGCTGCTTGCGTCGCTGACGTTGCTGCCGGCGCTATTGTCGCGCTTCGGCCCGCGGCTGGTGCGCGCGCGCGGCAGCGGCAAGCGCTCACGCCGCGGCCGCGCCGCGGCGAGCCCTGCGAGCGCCGTCGTGGCGGCGCCGGCTCCGCCACGCTCGCTGTGGCGGAGCTGGAGCAGGGTCGTGGCGGCCCGCCCGTGGCCGCTCGCGGTCGTCTCGCTCGCCGTCATGGTCGCGCTGCTGATCCCGGTGTTCGCGATGCGCCTGGACTCGAGCGACGCCGGCAACGACCCGGCGGCCACCACCTCACGCCACGCGTTCGACCTGCTTGCGAAGGGGTTCGGACCCGGGTTCAACGGCCCGCTGCTGCTCGTCGCCCAACTGCCCAGTCAGGCCGGCGAGGCGGCGCTGCCGGCACTGCGAACGCTGCTGGCCTCGACGCCCGGCGTCGTCGCGGTCACCGAGCCGCGGATCGCGCCGGCGGGGAGCATCGCCGTACTCGAGGCCTATCCGGACTCGGCGCCACAGGCGGTCGCCACCACCAACCTGGTCAACCACCTGCGTCATGACGTGCTGCCGGCGTTTGCCCGCCGCAGCGGCGTGGCGGTCCTGGTCGGCGGCTTCACGGCCGGCTCGATCGATTTCTCGCACGTGCTGGGAGGCAAGCTGCCGTTGTTCTTCGCGATCGTGATCCTGCTCTCGGCGGCGCTCCTGTTCCTCATCTTCCGCTCGATCGTGATCCCGATTCAGGCTGCCGTCATGAACCTGCTGACGATCGGCGCGGCGCTCGGTGTGACCGTCGCCGTGTTCCAGGACGGCGTGCTGGCGA
>JBEKSK010000026.1:0-15511 GCA_049517155.1 Solirubrobacteraceae bacterium | reverse complement strand
TTGCCGCCGATCGTGCAGACCTGTTGCGAGGAGGGATCCGGTGCGTAGTAGAAGCCGTGCGCGGCGACCGCCGCGCTGACCTCGAGATTGGTGACCCCGGGCTGCACGACGATCTCGCCGCGGTCGGGCGCGACTTCGAGCACCGCCGTCATCGCCGCCAGCGAGATCACGATCCCCTCCGCCACCGGCAGCGCGCCGCCGGAAAGCCCGGAGCCCGCGCCGCGCGCGACGAACGGGATCCCGTGCGCGGCGCAGAGCGCCACCACCCCCGCCACCTGCTCGCTGCTCGCCGGCAGCGCCACGAGCGACGGCACGACGCGGTGGTTGGTCAGCCCGTCGCACTCGTAGGTGCGCAGCTGCTCGGGTCCGGTGATCAGCGCCCCGGGCCCGAGAATCGCCTCGAACTCGCGGACGAGAGCCGGGGCGAGGGGCGTGGATGGCATCGCGCCCCAGTCTATCCGCAGGCGCTCGGCCAACCACGTGGGCGCCCGCAGCTTCGATGGACGCGCGCCAGCCCGGCGTGTACGCTTGACACGGCGCCCGAACGGGCGTCGCCGCTCTGGCCGGCCTGCGCCAGCAATCGAAAGGGGCCAATGGTCCTAGCGACGACCGCGCCGAGCGGGATCGATGATCACGACGGCCGGGAGCCCGGAGACGCAGCCCAGGAGGCCCGCGAGCGGGGCGCCTACTGGACAGCCGAGCTGGCACCCTTCGCGCGGCCGAGTGTGCCGCGCAGCATCGCCGGCCTCCTAACCTCCGTGCTGCCCTACTTCGGCCTGCTCGTCGCCGAGTACTACTCGCTGCGCGTCTCCTACCTGCTGACGCTGGCGATCGGGGTGCTCGCCGCCGGCTTCCTGCTGCGCACCTACATCGTCTTCCACGACTGCTCGCACGGCTCCTACCTGCCAAGCAAGCGCGGCAACCAGTGGCTCGGCAGCGCGCTCGGCGTGCTCGTCTTCGCTCCGTTCGCGAACTGGCGCCACAACCATGCCGTCCATCACGCGACGGCGGCCGACCTCGACCGCCGCGGTCAGGGCGATGTGCCGACGCTGACGGTGGCGGAGTTCAACGCGCGCGAATGGCGCGGGCGGCTCGGATACCGGCTGTTCCGAAACCCGCTCGTGATGTTCGGCCTGGGGCCGCTGTTCGCGATGATCCTCGGGCCGCGGCTGGTGCCCCGCTCGGCGCGGCCGCGGATCCGCCGCAGCGTGCATCTGACCAACCTCGCGCTGGCGGCGCTGATCGCCGGCGCCTGCCTGCTGGTCGGCTGGCAGGACTTCCTGTTGATCCAGGCCCCGCCCGCGCTGCTGGCCGGCTCGGCCGGGATCTGGCTGTTCTACGTCCAGCACCAGTTCGAGGACACCTACTGGGATCGCAACACCGGCTGGACCTACGCCGACGCGGCACTGCGCGGCAGCTCCTACCTGCGCCTGAACAAGGTGCTGCAGTTCTTCAGCGGCAACATCGGCCTGCACCACGTCCACCACCTCAACTCGCGCATCCCCAACTACAACCTGCAGGCGGCGCACGACTCCAACCCGGTCTTCGCGAGCGTGCCGACGCTGACGATCTGGGACGGCCTGCGCGCCACGCGGCTGAAGCTGTGGGACGAGGACTCGCGCCGGCTCGTGACGTTCTCGCAGGCGCGCGCCGCCACCGCCGCCCGGGCGGTCAGCTCCCGCCCGTCCGCGGCGCAGGCCTGAGGGGCATACCGAGTGGCGCATGCGCCACTCGGCGGGAGTGTGCATGCACACTCCCGCGCCTGGGTGCATGCACCCAGGCGTCAGCAAATACGGATATACCTCCTCCATGCGCAGCGCCCCGCCAGAGCAACCGCCGGCCGGCGAGCCCGGCGAGGATGAGGCGGAGCGCTACGGGCCGCTGATCGTGCGGCGGATGGTCAAGGAGGACGGGCGCGCCCTGATCCGCTTCGAGCGCGCAGACGACGAGCGCGAGTGAGCAGCCGGCGCTTCAACGAGCTGCGCGGCGAGGAGGTCGCCTACGCAGTCGCCCGCCAGGACCGCACGTTCCTGCCGCCGGAGGACCACTGCCCGCTTGACCCGACGCGGCCGGGCGGACCGGCGACCGAGATCCCCTTCCCGGCGTTTGAGATCGTCGTCTTCGACAACCTCTTCCCGAGCTTCGAGGCGCCCGAGGGCGCGGCCGAGGTGGTCGTCTACACCGACGACCATCACGGCTCCTTCGCCGCGCTCGCGCCGGCGCGCGCGCAGGCGCTGATGTGGGTCTGGCGCCAGCGCTATGAGGAGCTCGGCGCGCGGCCCGACGTGGAGTACGTGCTGATCTTCGAGAACCGCGGCGTCGAGGTCGGCACGACGCTGCACCACCCGCACGGCCAGATCTACGCCTTCCCGCTGCTGCCGCCCGTCGCGGCGCTCGAGCTGGCCGCGGACGCGCGCCTGGGTGGCTGCGCGCCGTGCGTGCTGCTCGAACGCGAGCTGGCCGGCGGCGAGCGCGTCGTCTGGGCCGACGAGCACGTCGCAGCCTATGTGCCGTTCGCGGCGCGCTGGCCGTATGAGACGCACGTCGTGATGCGCGAGCATCGCCCGAGCCTCGTGGAGTGCACGCCGGGCGAGCTCGATTCGCTGGCGGCGGCGCTGCAGGCCGTCACGCGCGGCTTCGATCGGCTGTTCGAGCGGGAGTTCCCCTACGTGATGGTCGTGCACCAGGCGCCAACCACCGGCGCGCGCGCCGGGCATCTGCACGTCGAGTTCTACCCGCCGCTTCGAACCGCCACGAAGCTCAAGTACCTCGCCGGCTGCGAGCAGGGCGCCGGCACCTTCATCATGGATGTGCTGCCCGAGGACTCGGCGGCGGCGCTTGCGGAGGCCATCGGTCGTGGCGGCTAGAGGGGCGGCGCCGGCGGGGAATCGTGTCGGTTCCTGAGCACACCGTCGCGTTCGGCCCCGGGCGGGTCAACCTGATCGGTGAGCACACCGACTACAACGACGGGCTCGCGCTGCCGTTCGCGATCGACGCCGGCGTGCTGGTGAGCGCGACGGCGACCGGCGATCAGTCGATCCGCGCGCACGCGATCGACCTGGGCTCGAGCGACACCTACATGCTCGGCGGCGAGGCGCCATCGCCCGGCGGCTGGCGGGCCTTCGTGCGCGGCGCGACAGCCGAGCTGGCGGCGGCCGGCCTGCCGCTGCGCGGCGCGACGCTCGAGATCGAGGGGACGATCGCGCGCGGCGCCGGTCTCTCGTCCTCGGCGGCGCTCGAGGTCGCGCTGTGCCTCGCGCTGCTGGCGCTCGCCGACTCCGACGTCGTGCCGCCGTGGCCGCTCGCTCGCATCTGCTCGCGCGTCGAGAACGAGTGGGTCGGGGCGAACACCGGGCTGCTCGACCAGCTCGCGTCGCTGTGCGGGCGCGAGAACACGGCGATGCGCATCGACTTTCGCTCCGGCGTGATCGAGCCGGTGCCGCTCGGGCTCGGCGACTGGCGGCTCGTCACGCTCGACTCGGGGGTCGTGCACTCGCACGCGGAGTCCGGCTACAACGACCGCCGGCGGGAGTGCGCGCAGGCCTGCGAGGCGCTGGGGATCGCGAGCCTGCGCGAACTGCAGCCGGAGATGCTGGAGCGCCTGCCGGCTCCGCTGGACGCGCGGGCACGCCACGTGTTCGAGGAGAACGCGCGTGTCGATGCCACGGTGGCGGCGCTCTCGCGCGGCGATCTGGCGGCGGTGGGGGCGCTGCTCGACGCCTCACACGCAAGCCTGCGCGACCTCTACGAGATCTCGACGCCCGAGCTCGAGGCGGCCGTGGCGCGCCTGCGCGACGGCGGCGCGGCCGGCGCGCGGCTGATGGGCGGCGGCTTCGGCGGCAGCGTGCTCGGGTTGCTGCCGCCGGACGCGGTGGCGCCCGCGGAGGCGATCGAGGTGCGCCCCGGCCCGGGCGCGCGCGTGCTCGAGCGCTAACGGGAGTTCGCGGGCGGGTGCGCGAGCGCTCGAGCGGGGCGTTCGCGGGCGGGTGCGCGGGTGCTTGTGCGCCAGCGGGGCGCTCGCGGGCGGGTGCGCGATGATGGGGCGGTGAGCCGCGCCGCGCCCGATGCCCTGATCTTCGACTTCGACGGCGTGATCGTCGACTCCTACGCGGCCGTGACCGACTCGATCAACGCGGCGCTCGCCGAGCACGGGATGGCGACGCGTCCGGCGGCGGAACTTCGCCATTACATCGGGCCGCCCACCTTCACGGCGTTCACCGACCTGGCCGGGGAGGGTGCCGGCTCAGGCGAGGTGGATGCGCTCGTCGCCACCTACCGGCGCCACTACGCGGCGGTGTATCTGACGCAGACCTCGCTGATCGACGGGATGGCGGGGGTGCTCGAGGCCGCCTCGGCGCGGGTGCCGCTCGCGCTCGCGACGTCGAAGTCGGTGACCTTCACGCGGCCGCTGCTCGAGGCGCTCGGGCTCGAGCGTTTCTTCGCCTACGTGTCGGCCGCCGCCGCCAACGATGCGAGCGACGACAAGACCGCGATCCTCGCCCGCGCGCTGGCGGCGCTTGAGGCGCTCGGCTGCCACGCCGCGGCGATGGTCGGCGACCGCTCCTTCGACGTCGAGGCGGCGCGCGCGCACGGCCTGTTCGCGATCGGCGTCACCTGGGGCATCGGCAGCGTCGCGGAGCTCGAGCAGGCCGGCGCGGACGTGCTGATCGGTGCGCCCGGCGAGCTGCTCGCCCTGCTCGGGGCCGAGGGCGCACGCGGCCGCTGAAACGGTATACCTCCAGGCGCGCGGCGCCACCGGGTGGCGGCCGCGCGGAGACCCAAGCTCGCCCTCGAGACCAAAGGACCCGTGATGGCCGACCCTTACGCAGCTTCACCCGATGACCGCTTCAGCTTCGGCCTGTGGACCGTCGGCCATCGCGGCAGCGACCCTTTCGGCGTGGCAACCAGGCCGCCGATCGAGCCGGAGGAGATCGTCGCCCGCCTCGCTGAGGTCGGCGCCTGGGGCGTCTGCTTCCACGACGACGACCTCGTTCCGTTCGGCTCCTCCGCCGCCGATCGCGACCGCATCGTCGCGAGCTTCGGCAAGGTCGTCGCAGACGTGGGGATGTGCGTCTCGATGGCGACGGTCAACCTGTTCACCCAGCCGGTCTTCAAGGACGGCGCGATGACCGCCGCGGACCCGGCGGTGCGCCGCTTCGCGCTGCGCAAGGCGTGTGCCGCGATCGATATCGGCGCCGAGCTGGGGGCGCCGATCTTCGTGCTCTGGGGCGGGCGCGAGGGCGTCGAGACCGCGGCCGCACGCGACCCGCGAGTGGCACTCGAGCGCTACCGCGAGGGCGTCAACTTCCTCTGCGACTACGTGATCGACCAGGGCTACGACATCCGCTTCGCGCTCGAGGCCAAGCCGAACGAGCCGCGCGGTCACCTCTACCTGCCGACGACCGGCCACATGCTGCACTTCATCGAGTGGCTGGAGCACCCGGAGATGATCGGCGTGAACCCGGAGATGGCGCACGAGTCGATGGCCGGCCTCTCCTTCTCGGCCGCTGTCGGGCAGGCGCTGTGGGCCGACAAGCTCTTCCACATCGACCTCAACTCCCAGAACGGGCCGCGCTACGACCAGGACTTCCGCTTTGGCGCCGAGGACATCAAGGAGGCGTTCCTGACGGTGCGGCTGCTCGAGCGCGCGGGCTACGAGGGCCCGCGCGCGTTCGACGCGCGCGCGTACCGCAGCGAGGACGACATCGACGTGTACGCCGCCTTCGCGCGCGGCTGCATCCGCAACTACAAGATCCTGGCGTCGAAGGCGGCCGCCTTCGACGCCAGCGAGACGATCCGCGAGGTGTGTGCCGCCGCCGGCTCCGAGCAGCTCGCGCAGCCGAGCCCCGCGTACTCGCGCGAGGTGCTCGAGGCGATCCGCGGCGAGGACTTCTCGGAGCTCCTGTCAAGCCGCGAGGGCCGCCACCACGAGGCCGCCGATCAGCTGCTGCTGGAGCTTCTGCTGGGCGCCTGAAGGGCGGCGGCGGCGCGCGGCGATGACTGTCGGCGCGTGCGAGATAGTGTGCGGCCGCGATGGCTGATTTCTCGCGCCACGTGATCGGGGTGGACTTCGGGACTCTCTCGGGCCGCGCGCTCGTCGTGCGCGCCGCTGATGGCGAGGAGCTCGGCGACGCCGTGCACCCCTACCCCCATGCGGTGATGAGCGACGAGCTGGCGGCCACCGGCGAGCCGCTCGCGCCGAGCTGGGCGCTGCAGGATCCCGACGACTACATCGAGGTGCTGCGCGAGGCGGTGCCGGCGGCAGTCGCGGCGGCGGGGATCGACCCGGCCTCGGTTGTCGGGATCGCCACCGACTTCACCGCCTGCACGGTGCTGCCGGTGGCGGCGGACGGCACGCCGCTGTGCCGGATCGCCGCCTGGCGCGCTCATCCGCACGCCTGGGTCAAGCTGTGGCGCCACCACGCCGCGCAGCCGCAGGCCGATCGCATCACCGACGTCGCGGCGGCGCGCGGCGAGGACTGGCTCGCGCGCTACGGCGGGCGGATCTCCTCGGAATGGGAGTTCGCCAAGGCGCTCCAGATCCTCGAGGAGGACCCGGGCGTCTATGACGCGATGGACCGCTTCGTCGAGGCGGCCGACTGGATCGTCTGGCAGCTGTGCGGAGTCGAGCTGCGCAACGCCTGCACCGCCGGCTACAAGGGGATCTACCAGGACGGCCGCTACCCCGGCGAGGACTACCTCGCGGCGCTCAACCCGGCTTTCGCGCGCTTCGCGGCGGAGAAGCTGAGCCCGGCCCTCGCGCAGCTGGGTGCGCGTGCCGGCTCGCTCAGCGTGCAGGCGGCGGCCTGGACCGGTTTGCCTGCGGGCATCGCGGTGGCGGTCGGCAACGTCGACGCCCACGTGACGGCGCCGGCCGCGGGCGTGACGGCGGCCGGGCGGATGGTCGCGATCATGGGCACCTCGACCTGCCACGTGATGGTCGGGGAGTCGCTCGCCGAGGTGCCTGGCATGTGCGGCGTCGTCGAGGGCGGCATCGTCGCCGGCCACTGGGGCTACGAGGCCGGGCAGAGCGGGGTCGGCGACATCTTCGCCTGGTTCGTCGAGAACGCCGTGCCGCCCGCCTACCACGAGCAGGCGCGAGCGCTCGGGATCGACGTGCACGAGCACCTCAGCGCGCTCGGCGCCGCGCAGGCGGTCGGCGAGCACGGTCTGGTCGCGCTCGACTGGTGGAGCGGCAACCGCTCCGTGCTGGTCGACCACGATCTCAGCGGCGTGCTCGTCGGCATGACCCTCGCCACGCGACCGCACGAGATCTATCGCGCGCTGATCGAGTCGACCGCGTTCGGCACGCGCAAGATCATCGACGCGTTCAACGGCTCGGGCGTCCCGGTGCGCGAGTTCATCGCCGCCGGCGGGCTGCTGAAGAACGCCCCGCTGATGCAGTGCTACGCAGACGTCATCGGTCAGCCGATCAGCGTGATCGCATCAGACCAGGGGCCCGCGCTCGGCTCGGCGCTGCACGCGGCGGTGGCCGCCGGCGTGCACGCCGACGTCTACAGCGCGGCGGCGGCGATGGGCCGCCTGCGCAACGAGGTCTATGCGCCCGACGCCGCGCGCCACAAGGCCTACGATGAGCTCTATGCGCTCTACGGCAGCCTGCACGACCATTTCGGCCGCGACCAACGCTCGCTGATGCGCGCGCTGCAGTCGATCCGCGAGCGCAGCGCGCCGGTGGGCGGGCGTTGAGCGCGCTCGCCGACCTGCGCGCCGCCGTGGCGGGTCTGCACCGCGAGCTGACGCGCAACGGCCTGGTGGCCTGGACGAGCGGCAACATCTCCGCCCGGGTGCCCGGGCGCGAGTTGATCGTGATCAAGCCGAGCGGCGTCGGCTACGACGAGCTGACGGCGGACTCGATGGTCGTCGTCGACCTTTACGGCAAGGTGGTCGAGGGCGAGCTCTCGCCCTCCAGCGACACCGCCACGCACGCCCACATCTACCGCGCGCTTGGCGCCGTCGGCGGCGTGGTGCACACCCACAGCCCCTACGCGACCGCGTGGGCCGTGCACGGGCGGGCGATTCCCTGCGTGCTGACGGCGATGGCTGACGAGTTCGGCGGCGACATCCCGGTCGGGCCCTTCGCGCGGATCGGCGGCGAGGAGATCGGCGTGGGCGTCGTCGAGGCGCTCCAGGGCAGTCGCTCGCCGGCGGTGCTGATGCGCAACCACGGCGTGTTCACGGTCGGCGCAAGCGCCCGCGACGCGGTCAAGGCGGCGGTGATGTGCGAGGACGTCGCGCGCACGGTGATGCTCGCCGGCGCGCTGGGCGAACCGGCCCGCCTCGACGACGCCGACATCGACGCGCTGTATGACCGCTACCAGAACGTCTACGGCCAGCGCGGCGCGCCGCTCGCGCACACGCAGGAGCACGAATGAGCGCCAAGCCGCTCGGTGATTACAAGCTGTGGTTCGTCGCCGGCAGCCAGGAGCTCTACGGCGAGGAGGTGCTCGCCACGGTCGCCGCCGACGCGCGAGAGATCGCCGCCGCGCTCGATCAATCCGCGGCGCTGCCGGTTGCGGTGCTGCTGCGAGAGGTGCCCACCGGCACGGAGGCGATCCGCCGGCTGTGCCTGGAGGCCAACGCGGACGACGACTGTGTCGGCCTGATCCTGTGGATGCACACCTTCTCGCCGGCGAAGATGTGGATCGCCGGCCTGAGCGTGCTGGACAAGCCGCTGCTTCACCTGCACACCCAGTTTCACCGGGCGCTGCCGTGGGCGCAGATCGACATGAACTACATGAACACCCACCAGTCCGCGCACGGCGACCGCGAATTCGGCTTTCTGGAGACCCGCATGCGACTGGCGCGCAAGACCGTCGCCGGACACTGGCGCGACGAGCGCACGCTCACGCGGATCGGCGACTGGGCCCGCGCGGCGTGCGGCTGGCACGAGGCCGGGCGGCTGACCGTCGCGCGCTTCGGCGACAACATGCGCGATGTGGCGGTGACCGAGGGCGACAAGGTCGAGGCCCAGCTGCGCCTGCGCTTCAGCGTCGACGGCTTCGGCGTGGGCGACCTGGTGGACGTGATCGAAGCGGTCGCGCAGGAGGACGTGGCCGCGCTGCTTGCGGAGTACGAGGACAGCTATGAGATGGCGCCCGAGCTGCTCGCCGGCGGCGAGCGCCGCGAGTCGCTGGAGGTCGCGGCGCGGATCGAGGCCGGCCTGCGCGAGTTCCTCACCGCCGGTGGCTTCGGCGCCTTCACCGACACCTTCGAGGATCTCCACGGCCTGCGCCAGCTGCCCGGGATCGCCGTGCAGCGGCTGATGGCCGACGGCTTCGGGTTCGGCGCCGAGGGCGACTGGAAGACGGCGGCGCTCGTGCGGATCGTCAAGCTGATGGCGAGCGGGCTTGACGGAGGGACCTCGTTCATGGAGGACTACACCTACGACCTCGACGGCGAGGTGCCGCTGGTGCTGGGCTCGCACATGCTCGAGGTCTGCCCTTCGATCGCCGCCGCCCGCCCGCGCTGCGAGATCCACCCGCTCGGGATCGGCGCGCGCGAGGACCCGGTGCGGCTGGTGTTCGACGCCGCGCCCGGGCCGGCGTTCATGTTCTCGATGCTCGACATGGGCGAGCGCTTTCGCCTGCTCGCGGCCGAGGTCGACGTCATCGCGCCGCCGCAGGAGCTGCCGAAGCTGCCGGTCGCGAGAGCGGTCTGGAAGCCGAAGCCCGACTTCGCCACCGCCGCGGAGGCCTGGCTCCTGGCGGGCGGGCCCCACCACAGCGTCTTCAGCGCGGCGCTTGGCACCGAGGTGCTCACCGATTTCGCCCAGATCGCCTCACTCGAGCTGTTGCTGATCGACGAGCGCACCCGGATCCGCGACTTCGCCAACGAGGTCCGCTGGAACCAGGCCTACCACCGCCTCGCCGGCGGCCTGTGAGCGGCGCTCGGCCGGCGCCGCGCCGGCTCAGTAGAGCTCGCGCCAGCTGAACGCCGGCGCGTAGCCGATCGCGCTGCGCGCGCCTTCGATGTCCAGCAGGGTTCCGTGCTCGGCGACGCGGTCGGCGACCGCCACGCCAGGGTAGACGGCGGCCATCAGCTCGCGGCTGGGGCGGCGCATGACGGTGTCTGCCGCGGCGATGATGAAGGCGTGCGCGCCCTGCAGGTCGGCGCCGAGCGCGCCGAGCACGCTCTGGCCGGCGTGGCTCTCATCGACGTAGCTCCACAGGTTCCAGCTGCGGATCCGCGGGTCATCCCACCAGGACGGGAACTGCTCGTAGTCGGCGCGCTCCATCACGTTCGAGAAGCGCAGGCCGATGAAGGGGATCGCGCTCCAGCGCGAGAACTGGCGCGCCATCTCCTCGCCGAGCACCTTCGAGAGCGCGTAGGAGGACTCCGGGCGCAGCGGGTGGCGCTCATCCACCGGCGTGTAGTCGGGCGGCTGCGGGAAAGGCGTGCCGAGCGTTGTCTCACTCGACGCCCACACGACGCGCCGGAGCCCCAGCCGCACGGCGGCCGAGAAGACCGTGTGCGTGCTGCGGATATTCGTCGAGAACACGACGTCCGGGGTGGCGTGGGTCGGCGAGGGGATCGCGGCGAGGTGCACGACGGCCTCGACGCCGGACATCAGCTCGGCGCCGCTGAGCGCCTCGAGCGTCTGACCGTAATCGGTCAGATCGGCTGGCAGGAAGGGCGCCTGCGGAGCCGACGGCGCGGGCGGATTGCGGTCGACGTTGAGCACCTCGTGACCGTGTTCGAGCAGCTCGCGCAGGACCGCTCGACCGACCTTGCCGCTCCCGCCCGTGACGACGATCTTCATCTCCGGCGCACTCTAACGCGCTGGCGCCGCCGCCCCGCCGCCGGCGCGCGGACCGCGGGTGTCCGCGGCGCCCACCGCCGCCGGCGCCGCGGCCGCCGGGGCCGTCGCGGGAACCCCGAACCGCCGCTGCCCGATCCTACGGATGCCCGCGGCCGCCGCTGCGGCGATCCTCAGACGCGACCCTCCCCGGAACCACACAGGGGCAACTGCGGTGAGAACGGCGCCCACACGAGATGGCGATTTCGCGCGTTTTGTGCGATTGTGCGCGAGTGTGTCCATGCGGCGATCGAAAACGCCGCACTCGGGCTGGCGCATGGCTCGCCGTTGGGCGCCTAGAATCACAGATGACGCATCGAAAACCGTGAGCGGCCCGCACGGAGCAGGGGGAGCAGGGCCGAAGGTTCGCAGGGGAATAACCACACCGGGCTGTCCCGGTTAGCGACGCTCAGGCGTTGAGGAGGAGAAGTCAAGTTATGTCCGAGCAAGATGTAGCGAACGAGGTAATTGAGCGCCTCGAATGGATGGACTCCAAGCGGCCGCAGACGCCGCACACGAAGGCTCGCGCGGTCACGCGCCGGGCTGCTCTGACCGGTGGTGCGGGCGCGCTTGCCGCGCTCATGCTGAGTGAGCCGGCGCAGAGCCTCGCGGCCGGCGCCCGCAGCTCGAGCGTGTCCTCGATTTTCGGGGCGCAGAAGGCGTACCACTTCGTGTTCGTCAATCACGTCACGACGAACCCGTTCTTCACGCCGACGCAGTACGGCCTCGCGGATGCCGCGTCGCTGCTGGGCTGCACCACGCAGTGGACCGGCTCGGCCACGAGCAACGTGCCGCAGATGGTGACCGCGTTCAACAGCGCGATCACGGCCGGCGCGGACGGCATCGCCTGCGCGATGATCGACCCGAAGGCCTTCACCGGCCCGACGGCGGCCGCGACGGCGAAGGGCATTCCGGTGCTCTCCTACAACGCGGATGAGCCCAACGGGCGCCTGGCCTACATCGGCCAGGACCTGTTCGCATCCGGCCAGGCGATGGGCGCGAAGATCCGCGCACTCGTCCCGTCCGGCAACGTCGCGCTGTTCATCGCGACGCCGGGCTCGGCCAACATCCAGCCGCGCATCGACGGTGCCATCAGCGTCCTCAAGGGCACCTCGACGAAGTACAAGGTCGTAACGACCGGCGCCGCGGTTCCGCAGGAGCTGACGACGATCGAGGCGTTCTGGACCGGCAACACGAGCTACAAGGGCCTGTTCGCCGTCGACGGCGGCAGCACCCAGAGCGTGTTCCAGACGATCCAGAAGTACAAGCTGCGCGCCAAGGGCATCAAGGGCGGCGGCTACGACCTCACCCCGATCACGCAGACGCTGCTGGCCGCCGGCCAGGGCGACTTCACGATCGACCAGCAGCCGTACCTGCAGGGCTTCATTCCGGTCCTCGAGCTGTTCCTCTATCAGGCCTCCAAGCACCTGAGCGGAATCGCCGACGTGGACACCGGCCTGAAGTTCCTCAACAAGACGACAGTCGAGCCGTACAACAACACGAAGAGCCGCTACGAGGGCACGAAGTCCACAGCGGGCGTCTCCTAACGACCGCAACCGCATTGGTTCGTAGCACCGATGTCCGCCACGACCGATAGCGGCGCAGCATCCGCTCCGACGGGGGGCCCCGCGCACAGGCGCGAGGTCCCCCGCGCTGCGGTTGCACCGCTGGCGCTGATCAAGCGCTTCCTGATCGCGCGCGAGGGCAGCATCGTCATCGTCACGGTGCTGCTGGCGGTGTACTTCTCGCTGTCGGTCTCGACGTTCTTCACGAGCTCGAACTTCCAGAACCTGCTGCAGTACTTCACGTGGCTGGCGATTCTCGCCGCCGGTGAGGTCTTCCTGATGATCAACGGGGAGATCGACCTCTCGATCGGCGGCGTCTACCTGTTCTCGCCGCTGATCTTCTACGAGATCCACAACGGCGGGATACCGCTGCTGCCGAGCCTGATCATCGCGCTGATCGTCTGCATGGGGATCGGGCTGGTCAACGGGATCGTCACCGCCGTCTTCAACGTCAACTCCTTCATCACGACGCTGGGCACGCTGTTCACGCTCCAGGGGCTGACGCTGATCATCTCCCACGCCGAACAGCTGAACATGCCCGGCTCGCCGACGACCAACCCGAACACCGGGGCGACGGTCAGCAGCACCTTCTCGAGCGTGTTCGGCGCCGGCACCTACTCCGAGCTGATCTGGGCGGTCATCGTGATCGTGGTCATGCAGTTAGCACTGACACGAACGCGCTGGGGCCTGCACACGGTGTCGGTTGGCTCGAACAAGATCGCCGCGGCCGAGGCCGGCGTGCGTGTGCGCACGGTGCTGATCCGCAACTTCATCGTCTGCAGCACCTTCGCGGGATTCGTCGGCATCCTCGAGGCGGTGCGCTCGAGCACGATCACGCCGGATCCCTCTGCGTCCAACTCGATCCTGCTCGATGCGATCGCCGCCGCCGTGATCGGCGGCACGCTGCTGGCCGGTGGCTCGGGCACGATCGTCGGCGCCTTCTTCGGCGCGCTGTTCCTCGGCATCCTGCAGGACGGCCTGGCGCTCAAGGGCGTCAACGCCAACTACCTTGACTTCTACCTCGGTATCGCGATCCTGCTCGCGATGGGGATCAACGTCTACGTCGGACGCACGCGCAGGCGGTCGGGCATTGGCTGACCGACCCCTAGCCGCCGAACACATCGTCGCGCCGGTCGCCGCCGACGACGACGTGCTGCGCGTCGAACACATCGCCAAGAGCTTCGGGCCTGTCACGGCTCTGCGTGACGTCAGCCTGCACCTGAAGAAGGGCGAGGTGCTCGGCCTGCTCGGCGACAACGGCGCCGGCAAGTCGACGCTGATCAAGATCCTCTGCGGCTTCCAGAAGCAGGACTCCGGCAGCATGTGGCTGAAGGGCGAGCCCTACGAACCCAAGAGCGTCGACAACGCGCGCGCGCTGGGGATCGATGTCGTCTACCAGGACCTGGCGCTGATCGACGAGCTGAGCGTCTACCAGAACATGTTCCTCTGCCGCGAGGAACGCCATTCGCGCACCCCGTTCCTCGACTCGCGCAAGATGAAGCGCGAGGCGCGCAAGTCGCTCAACGACATCGGGATCAACCTGCCGCGACTCGACGTGCCGGTCGCGCGCCTCTCCGGCGGGCAGCGCCAGTCGATCGCCGTCGCCCGCGGCGTCTACTCGCAGGCCGACATCCTGCTGCTCGATGAGCCGCTCGCGGCGATGGGCGCCAAGGAGGGCGCGATGATCCTCGAGCTGATCGCCCGCCTCAAGGATGAAGGGAAGCTCTCGATCATCATGATTCTGCACAACTACGTCCACGTGCTGGAGAGCTGTGACCGCGTGAACATGATCACCGACGGGATCATCGCGCTCGACAAGCCCACCGCCGAGACCTCGGTCGAGGAGCTGACCGAGATCGTGGTCGACGAGTACCGCCGCGCGCGGGTGCTGGCGAAGGCCGAGGAAGCCGCCGCCCGCGCCGCCCCACCCGTCGTCGACTGACGCGGCCGCTGCTCAGCCGCTCGCCGCTTCAGGCGGCGGCGGTGGCGAGCGGTGGCGCAGACGGTACTGGCGCGCCTTGGCCCGGTTGCCGCAGACGGCCATGTTGCACCAGCTGCGCGAGCGGTTCTTGGAGTGGTCGTAGAAGGCCCACCGGCAGCCATGGTCGGCGCAGACCTTCAGCCGGTACCAGCTGCCGTCGGCAGCGGCGAGCTCGACTATCGCAAACAGCTCGCCGAGGGCCCGGCTCAGGCCGCAAGCCGCCGGCACCAGCACGGGCTGTCCGTCGTGGTCGAAGGCGACGCGCAACGGCGCTCCCGTGCCGGCCGCGTTCAGCGAGCGGATCGCCCCGGCGTCCACGCCCGCTCCCCGGTCACGGTCCTCGAGCAGCGTGCGCAGGGCCTCCCGCGCGCCCAGCGCAAGCTCGAGATCGCCGGCGCCGAGGCGCTCGCGTGCGCCGATCAGCTGACGCTTTCGCAGCCAGGCGCGCAGGGCATCGAGGTCACTCCATTCGTCCTCACCGTGTTCGATGTCGGCCGTGTTGATGAACTGGCGCACAAGCTCCAGGCGACCAGGCGCGCTGCGCAGCTGATCGGCGGGAGCAGAGGGTCGTGAGGCAGGGCTTTCCATTGCTTGATTGTATAGATCCACCCAAACCGGCATTCGGCATTGACCGGTGACGCTAACTGGTATAAGCTATTTACCAGTTAGTCATTAGAGCATCGAAAAGGAGGCCGGCGATGCATCCGCAACTGAGCTTGGCGATCGTTGCAGCCCGACAGCAGGAGTTCCTGGACAGGGCGAGCCGCCGGCGCCAGCGCTTTGTCCGCACGAAGCCCGGTCCCGCTCCGGCAGCGTTCTTCGAGGGCCTGACGCTGCGGCTGGCAACGCAGGCCGACCGCCAGGCGCTGACGCGCCTGGCCGAGCTCGACCAGGCACAGCGGCCGGCCGACCCGGTACTGCTCGGTGTCATCAAGCAGCGGCCGGTCGTCGCGCTCTCACTGAGCGACGGGCGCGTGATCGCCGACCCGTTCTCGAACACCGCCGAGCTGACCGAGCTACTGCGCGTCCGGGCCCGCCAGCTCGCGCACCGCTGACGGCGGCGGCGGCTACGCGGCCGCCGGCAACCCGCCGGCGGCCCAGTCGAGCTCGGCGACCGCCCCGCCGGTGACCGTCACACCGCGGGCGCGC
>JBEKSK010000025.1:0-15559 GCA_049517155.1 Solirubrobacteraceae bacterium | reverse complement strand
CGGCAAGGGCACCCAGGCCGCGCTGCTGACCGAGGACTTCGGTCTCCCGCACATCGCGACCGGGGACATCCTGCGCGCAGCGCGCGAGGCCGGCACCGAGCTCGGGCTCACGGCCAAGCAGTACATGGACAAGGGCGAGCTGGTGCCCGACGAGGTCGTCATCGGCGTGATCCTCGAGCGCCTCGCCGACGATGACGCTCGCGACGGCTTCCTGCTCGACGGCTTCCCGCGCACGATCGAGCAGGCTGGCGCGCTGGGGCGCGAGCTCGACAGCCACGAGCGGCGCCTGACCGCCGTGCTGTTGATCGAGGCCCCGGACGAGCTCGTGGTCAAGCGGATCTCGGGGCGGCGGATCTGCCGCAAGGAGGGCCACGTCTACCACGTCGACTTCGACCCGCCCAAGCACGCGGGCCGCTGCGACATCGACGGTTCCGAGCTCGATCAGCGCGACGACGACAACGAGGCGACGGTGCGCAACCGCCTGGAGGTCTACCACGCGCAGACCGAGCCGCTCGTCGCCTACTACGAGGAACGCGGCATGCTGCGGCGCTTCGACGGCACCCGATCTCCGACCCAGGTCCACGAGCGCATTCGCGCGACGCTCGCGACGCTGCGCCTGGAGGAGGACCTGTGATCATCCGCAAGTCGCCGGCGGAGATCGACGCGATCGCCGCATCCGGTGCGATTCTCGTGCGCACGCTGCGCCTGCTCGAGAGTCAGATCCGCCCGGGCGTCACGACCGCCGAACTCGACGCGGCCGCCGAGCGCTACATCCGCTCGCAGGGTGCGGTGCCGACCTTCAAGGGCTACCGCGGCTTCCCGGGCTCGATCTGCGCTTCGCCGAACTCGATGATCGTGCACGGGATCCCGGGCCCCTACGCGCTGCAGCGCGGCGACGTCATCTCACTCGACGTCGGCGTGACGCTCGACGGCTGGGTCTCCGACGCGGCGCGCACCTTCGCGGTCGGCTCCGCCGGGGTGCTCGCCCAGAACCTGCTCGAAGGCACCGAGCGCTCGCTGATGGCCGCTGTCGAGCAGTGCGTGCTGGGCAACCGCCTCGGCGACGTCTCGCACGCGGTGCAGGCCAGCGCAGAAGCCGACGGCCTCGCCGTCGTGCGCACGCTGGTCGGCCATGGCGTCGGGCGCAACATGCACGAGGATCCGCAGATCCCGAACTTTGGCGACCCCGGCACCGGCCCGCGCCTGGAGGAGGGGATGGTGCTGGCGATCGAGCCGATGACGACCGCCGGCGGCCCGGACGTGCGCTCCGGCAAAGACGGCTGGTCGATCTACTCACAGGACGGATCGCTCACCGCGCACTTCGAGTTCACGGTGGCGATCACCGCCGATGGGCCGCGCGTGCTGACGCCGTGGCACCGTCCCGACGGCGAGGAGCCAGTAGTTGGTAACATGAGCGGTCGCGCTCGGGTCGGCTGACCCGGGCTCGTCCGTGCGTAATCCGCGGGAGGTAGCGGCAGCCGTTACGGCTGCCAGAGCCGCCCCGTCCGGATCCATCCGAAAGGGACCATGAAGGTACGACCGTCGGTCAAGCCGATGTGCGAGAAGTGCAAGATTGTTCGCCGACACGGCGTTGTTCACGTGATCTGCAAGAACCCGCGCCACAAGCAGCGGCAGGGCTAGCGCGATGGCACGCATCGCCGGCGTCAACCTGCCGCTGAACAAGCGCGTCGAGATCGGCCTCACCTACATCTATGGGATCGGGCGCCCGACCTCGAACAAGCTGCTGGGCGAAACCGGGGTCTCCGCGGACACCTATGTGCGCGACCTCACCGAGGAGGAGGTCGGCAAGCTGCGCGACGCGATCGACCAGGAGCTGACGGTCGAGGGCGATCTGCGCCGCGAGCGCTCGCAGGACATCAAGCGCCTGACCGAGATCGGCTGCTACCGCGGCATCCGCCACCGCCGCGGCCTGCCGGTTCGCGGGCAGAACACCAAGACCAACGCGCGCACGCGCAAGGGTCCCCGCCGCATGCAGGTGGCGGGCAAGAAGAAGGCCGGTAAGAAGTAATGCCCGCGCCCAGACGCCCCGCTCGCGGCCGCCGCAAGGTCAAGAAGAACATCCCCATCGGCCAGGCCCACATCAAGACCTCGTTCAACAACACGATCGTGTCGCTGACCGACCAGCAGGGCAACGTGATCGCGTGGGAGTCCGCGGGCGGCGCCGGCTTCAAGGGGTCGCGCAAGTCCACCCCGTTCGCCGCGCAGGTGACGGCGGACGCGGCGGCTCGCAAGGGCATCGAGCAGGGCCTGCAGAAGGTCGAGGTCTTCGTCAAGGGGCCCGGCTCCGGACGCGAGACCGCGATCCGCTCGCTGCAGGCGGCCGGGCTCGACGTGACCGGCGTGCGTGACGTCACCCCCCAGGCCCACAACGGGTGCCGGCCGCGCAAGCGCCGGCGCGTCTGAGAGTCCCGTGGCCAGAGACACATCACCCCAATGCAAGCAGTGCCGCCGCGAGGGTCAGAAGCTCTTCCTCAAGGGCGAGCGCTGCCTGACAGACAAGTGCGGCGTCGAACGGCGCTCCTACCCGCCGGGCGAGCACGGCCGCGGCCGCCAGAAGCAGAGCGAGTACCGCCTGCAGCTGCGCGAGAAGCAGAAGGCGCGCCGCTACTACGGGCTGCTCGAGAAGCAGTTCCGCGGCTACTACGAGAAGGCCTCGCGCCAGCCCGGGATCACCGGCGAGAACCTGCTGACGCTGCTGGAGTGCCGGCTCGACAACGTGCTCGTGCGACTCGGCTTCGCCGCCTCGCGCCGCCAGGCGCGCCAGCTCGTGCGCCACGGCCACTGGACCGTCAACGGGCGCCGCGTCGACATCCCCTCCTACCAGGTCCGTCCCGGTGACGTGATCGCGGTCAAGGCCGGGACGACCGCCCAGCAGGTGATCCGCGACGCGACCGAGCTGACCGGACAGGTGCCGGCCTGGCTGCAGGCCGACCACGACGGTCTCACGGCCAAGGTCCTGCGCAAGCCCGAGCGCCGCGAGGTCGCAGCGCCGGTGCAAGAGCAGCTCATCGTCGAGCTGTACTCAAAATAGCTTCCACCTTTCACACTCTGGCCGGCGCCCGGGCGGGCCTGCTCTCAGAACACGACGACGTTAGGACCCCGATGCTTGACTTCCAAATCCCCCGGATCACTAGCGAATCCGTCGACGACAACCGCGGCTCGTTCGTCATCGAGCCGCTGGATCGTGGGTTCGGCTACACGTTCGGCAACTCGCTGCGCCGCGTTTTGCTGTCCTCACTTGCCGGCGCGGCGGTGACCAGCGTGCGGATCGAGGGGGTGGCGCACGAGTTCTCGACGATCAGCGGGGTCAAGGAGGATGTCACCGACATCGTGCTCAACCTCAAGGGCATCGTCTGCCGGATGCACTCCGACGCGAGCGAGATCGAGGCGGCGCTCGTCGCCACCGGTCCGGGGGACATCACGGCCGCCGACATCGACCTGCCCTCCGGCGTCGAGATCCTCAACCCGGAGGTCCACATCGCGACGCTCGACAAGAAGTCGCGCCTGGAGCTGTATCTGACGATCGGCCGCGGCCGCGGCTACCGCCCGGCTGAGGACAACAAGTCGCCGGACCAGCCGATCGGCGTGATCCCGATCGACTCGATCTTCTCGCCCGTTCGCCGCGTCGCCTACGCGGTCGAGCAGGCGCGCGTGGGACAGCGCACCGACTTCGACAAGCTGACGCTCGACATCGAGACCGACGGCTCGGTGGACCCCCAGGCGGCGCTGCGCGAGGCGGCCGAGCTGTTGATATCCCAGCTCGCGATCTTCACCGACGAGGACCGCATCGAGGAGCTTCGCGCCGGACCGGCCGGCCAGCTCGACGGCGGCCTCGCGGGTGGGGCGGGCGTGACGCCGCTCGCCCTCCAGGGCGAGGAGTGGGGGATCCTGATCGAGGAGCTGGAGCTCGGCGTGCGCTCCTACAACTGCCTCAAGCGGGCCGGCATCCAGACCGTCGGCGACCTGATCTCGAAGTCCGAGGCGGAGCTGAACGCGATCCCCAACTTCGGCAAGAAGTCGATCGATGAGGTCATCGAGACGCTTGAGGCTCGCGGGCTGAACCTGCGCGAGGACTAGGCCCCCGGATGCGCCATCAACGCAAGCGCCACCAGCTCAGCCGCGACCCCGCGCACCGCAAGGCGCTGCTCGCGAACCTCTCCAAGGAGGTGATCGAGCACGAGCGGATCAAGACCACCGAGGCCAAGGCCAAGGCGGTCAAGCCCGAGCTCGAGAAGCTGATCACGCTGGCCAAGCGGGGCGACCTGCACGCCCGCCGCCAGGCGCTCTCGGCGCTCGGCCAGGACACCTTCATCGTGCACCAGCTGTTCGAGGTCGTCGCGCCGCGCTACCAGTCCCGCCCCGGCGGCTACACGCGCATCCTCAAGCTCGGCCCGCGCGCGAGCGACTCGACGGAGATGGTCCTGCTCGAGCTGGTTTAGCGAGGTCGTCCCGATGCTCGCTGTGGCCGGCCAGCGCCGGGCGGGGCCGCGCCGGGCGAGGCGAGACTAGGGGATGGGAACGCCTGTCCCGCTCAGCGGGGAGTGATGCAGCAGCCGTGAAGGTCCATCGGCGCCCGCGGTATGTGGCGCGGGTGTCGAGACGGCTTTAGTGGGCGAGGCTTCGGCTTTCGCCTCCGCTCGCCTGGGGTGAGCGTCCGCTGCGTTCACCACGGCGGGCGCGGGGGGTAGGGTCGGCGTGGTGCTCCTCTCGCTCGATTACCTCTACACCCCGTCCGCTGACGTGGATGCGGCGGTTGCCCGCTGCGTCGAGGATCTGGGCGGCGTGCTCCTGTGGCGGATCGCCGCGGCGGGCACCATCGTCGCCGCGCTGCGCCAGGCGCAGGAGGGACCGCTGCTGCTTTTCGCCGACCACCTCGAGGGCAACTCGCCGGTCGCCATCTTCCGCGTCGGCGCCTACGCCGGCGCGCTCGAGCGATTGCGAGCGACAGGGGCGCGGGAGATCCGCGAGGTCGAGCTCCCGCCCGGGCCGTGCGCGACCTTCTCGCTGGCCGGCGCCCGCCTCGGCATCTACGAGCTGACGCGACCGCAAGCGGCTGCCCATCTGGCGGGGCGCAGCCGCGAGTGAGCCGGGCGATATCCCCCCAGTCGGCGCCGAGTACGTCGACTACGATCGTCCACGAGTCACGGTTATGACAACCAGGGGGCAGGGATGCCACGTAACAAGACCTACGCGATCGCCGTTGTGCTCACCGTGGCCGTCGTGGCAGGACCGGCGCTCGCCCAGGGCGCCCACTCCCACGCCGCGAAGCACGCTGCGAGCGCGAGGGTCGGCGCGCGCGGCCCGCGCGGCCCGCGCGGAGCACGAGGACCGCGAGGACTGAAGGGCGCTGGCGGCCAGGCCGGGCCGGCCGGTGCGCCCGGCGCGCCGGGCGCCAACGGCTCGAGCGCCGGGGCGTTTCTGCGCACGATCGTCGTCAGTCCAGGCGGCGCCGACCCGGCCGCCAACGGCGAGCTGCTGCTCTCCGCGCTCGCCGGTGTCGCCGGCGCCTCCGCGGCGACCCCCTACCTGGTCTGGATCGAGCCCGGCGTCTACGACATCGGCTCCACGCCGCTGCGCATCCCCTCGCACGTCGACGTGCAGGGCTCCGGCCAGGACGTCACGACCGTCGCGGGCGAGGGCCCCGTCACGCTCATTGCCGCAGCCGGCAGCGAACTGCGCGAGCTCACCGTCAGCGACACCAACGGCGGCTCGAGCGCCGAGGCGATCGACACCAGCGGCGGCCTGAACGACGTCGCCGCGACCGCCGCCGGCGGCAGTGCCGCCACCGCGGTGCTCGCCAACGGCCCGACGCTGCCGCTCGTGAACGTCACCGCAACGGCGACGACCGGCGAGCCGGGCAGCTCCGCGCGCGGGATCGACACGCAGAACGCGGTTCGCATCGAGGGCGGGACCTACAGCGCCATTGACGACGCCGCCTCGAGCCAGTCGGCGGCGCTCTTCGCTGAGTCATCGACCTTCGCGACCGGCGCAACGTTCGAGGCGACCGGAGGCGCGGCGGCCTATCCGGTCGATGTCGTCGGATCCTCCATCACGGCGACGATCGAGACCGGCACGCTGGAGGGAGCCGGCGGGTTCTTCGTCGCCCCGGGCGACAAGCTCGACGTGGCGGGCTCGCAAGTGCCGGGCGTGATCGCCAGTGTCACCGGCACTGCAAATTGCCCCGACGACTGGCTTGCGGACTACGCGACGGCAAACGCCGACTGCAGCTGACTCCAGTCACCGTCACGGGGTGCGTCCCCGCACGCACCCCGTCCTATTGTCCAGCCCTCGTGAACCAGAACCGAAGCCCGCAGCCGCCTCCCCCTGGGGCTCAGCACGCCGCCACAACCAAGCTGACGCTCGCCTACGACGGCTCACACTTCGCCGGCTGGGCGCGCCAGCCTGGGTTGCGAACGGTCCAGGAGGTGCTCGAGCTCGCGATTGAGCAGATCCTGGGCACCCAGCTCGCGGTCAGCGTCGCGGGGCGCACGGACCGCGGCGTGCACGCCTGGGGGCAGGTCGCGAGCTACCGCCATGAGGCGCTCGACCCGCGCCGGCTGAACGGGCTGCTGCCCAGCGACGTGGCCGTTCTGGCCAGCGAGCCGGCGGCGGCCGGCTTCGACGCGCGCCACAGCGCGCGCAGCAGGACCTACTGCTACCGCGTTCTCAGCGGCCCGCTGCGCTCGCCGTTCGAGCACCGCCGGGCGCTGTGGATGCCGGGCCGGATCGACGCCGCCGCACTGCGCGATTGCGCCGCGGCGCTGGTCGGCACGCACGACTTCACCGCCTTCACTCCGACTGCGACCGACCACGTGCGATTCGAGCGTGACGTCCACGACGCGCGCTGGGAGCAGCACGGGGACCTGCTCGAGTTCTGGATCGAGGCCGACAGCTTCATGCGCCAGATGAACCGCGCGCTGGTCGGCACGATGCTCGAGGTCGCGCGCGGCCGCCGCTCGCTCGAGAGTTTCGAGGCGCTGCTCGAGGGGGCTCCCCGCAGCGACGCCGGGCCGACGCTCGCACCGCACGGCCTCTACCTTGCCCGCGTGTCCTACGCGTGAGCGCCGCGCGCGCTCGCTGCGTCGTGGCCGCAGTGGCGAATATCCTGGCTGAGTGCGCGACGTCCTGCTGACCAACGACGACGGCATCGAGGCCGCCGGTCTGCAGGCGCTGCGCGCGGCGCTGGTGGCGATCGACGACGTGCGGCTCGTGGTGATCGCGCCGGACGCCAACCGCTCGGCGATGGCGCGCTCGATCACGACCCGGCGGCCGCTGTCGGTCAGCGAGGTTCCCTTCGACGACGGTAGCGTCGGCTTCTCGACCGACGGCACGCCGGTCGACTGCGTGCGGCTCGCCAACCTCGGCCTGGTCGAGGGCTTCCAGGCCGAGCTGGTCGTCTCGGGGATCAATCACGGCGCGAACCTCGGCGATGACATCACCTACTCCGGAACGGTCGCGGCGGCGCTCGAAGCCCTGATCCTCGGCGTTCCCGGGATCGCCGTCTCGCAACAGTCGCGCGAACGTGAGATGGACTTCAGCGTGACCGGCAACTTCGACTTCTCACTCGCGGCGACGTTCGTCGCGCGCCTGGTCGAGTCGCTCGTGGACTCGCCGTTGCCGCCGGCGACGCTGTTGAACATCAACGTGCCGGGCCGCACGCCCGAGGGCGTATCGGTGACCCATCTCGGCAAACGCGTCTACAAGGACGAGCTGCGGCTCGAGAGCGAGCAGGACGGCGGCCGCCGCTACTGGATCTACGGCGACGCGCCGGGCTATGAGGACGAGCCGGGAAGCGACCTCGACGCGCTCGCGCGCGGGCGGATCGCGCTCACGCCCCTGCACTTCGACCTGACCGATCGCCCCGGCATCGCCGCGCTCGAACGGCTCGATCTCGGCCGCCTGCTCGCGACGTGAGCGAGCAACCCGATCCCCGTGCCCGCGCCGCCGAGCTGCGCGAGCAGATCGCCTACCACTCGCAGCGCTACTACGTCGAGGACGACCCCGAGATCGGCGATGAGGAATACGACGCGCTCTACAACGAGCTGGTCGCAATCGAGGCTGCCCAGCCGGAGCTCGTCACGCCCGAGTCGCCGACCCAGCGACCCGGCGGCGCCCCCGTCGAGCGCCTCGAAAAGGTCGTTCACCTCCAGCCGATGCTGTCGCTGGCAAACGTGCGCTCCGAGCAGGAGCTGCGCGCCTGGGTTGCGCGGATGCGAACCCACCTCGCGCGCGAGGGGATCGAGAACCCCGGCTTCCGCTTCGTCTGCGAGCCCAAGATCGACGGCCTGGCCGTCTCGCTGATCTACCGCGACGGGGTGCTCGAGCGCGGCGCCACGCGCGGCAACGGCGAGATCGGCGAGGACGTCACGCACAACCTGCGCACGATCGCTCAGATCCCGCGCCGGATCGAGGGCGCGCCGGCGTTGCTGGAGGTGCGCGGCGAGATCTACATCTCGCTGCCCGACTTTCAGGCGCTCAACGAGCGCCGCGCGCAACAGGGCCTCTCGACCTTCATGAACCCGCGCAACTCGGCGGCCGGCACGATCCGCCAACTCGATCCGGCGCTCACCGCGCAGCGTCCGCTGTCAATGTGGGCCTACGCCGTCGGGGTCGTCGAGGGGCTCGAGCTGACCAACCAGTGGGAGGTGCTCGAGTGGCTGCGCGAGCACGGCTTTCCCGTCAACCGCGAGATCGTGATCCTCGACGACGAGGAGGCGGTCGTCACCCAGTGCCTGGAGTGGCAACGGCGTCGCGGTGCGCTCGACTTCGAGATCGACGGCGTCGTCGTCAAGGTCTCGGACTTCGAGCTGCAACGCCGCCTCGGCGCCGTCGGCCGCGACCCGCGCTGGGCGGTGGCCTGGAAGTTCCCGCCGACCACGGCGAAGACGCGACTGATCGCGGTGCACTGGAACGTCGGCAAGTTTGGTGATCTGCATCCCTTCGCGGAGCTCGAGCCGGTCCGTGTCGGCGGCGTGACGGTCCGCATGGCGACGCTGCACAACGAGGAGGATCTGGCGCGCAAGGATCTGCGCGAGGGCGACGAGGTGATCGTCTTGCGCGCGGGCGACGTGATCCCGCAGGTCGTCTCGCCCGCGCCACACGCGGTCGAGAAGCCTGACCGGCACGCTCCCGTGGAGGTTCCCGCCCGCTGCCCGATCTGCGCGACCGCCACCGTCAAGCCGCCGGGCGCGGTGTTCACGCAATGCCCCAACCGCGAGTGCCCGGGCCGCCAATGGCAGCTGCTGCGCCACTTCGTCTCGCGTGCCGCGATGGACATCGACGGCCTCGGCGAAAAGCAGGTGGGGGTGCTGCTCGAGCGCGGCCTGGTGAACGGCGCCGCGGACCTCTACCAGTTGGGGGAGGAGCAGCTGCTCGAGCTCGACGGCTTCGCCGAGATCTCGGCGAAGCGCCTGATCGCGGCGATCGACGCCTCGCGGCGGCGGCCCTTCGCCCGGGTGCTCTTCGCGATCGGCATCGAAGAGGTCGGCGAAGTCACGGCACGCAACCTGGCGGCCCGGTTTCGCAGCATCGACGCCCTGCTGGCCGCCACGCCGGCGCAGATCGAAGAGACACCAGGCGTCGGGCCGAAGATGGCCGCGACGATCGCCGAACAGCTCGCCGATCCCGCCAAGCTCAAGCTGATCGACCGCCTGCGCGCCGCCGGCCTGCGCTTCGAGGAGGAGGGCCCGCCGCCCGGCGAGGGCCCGCTGGCTGGTCTCGCGTTCGTCCTGACCGGCACCCTGCCGACGCTCACGCGCGAGGCCGCAAGCGAGCTGATCGCCGCCGCGGGCGGCCGCGTCGCAAGCGCCGTGTCGCGAAAGACCGACTACCTCGTCGCCGGCGACAGCGCCGGCTCCAAGCTCGAGAAGGCCGAGCGGCTCGCCGTCGCCGTGATCGACGAAGCCGGCCTGCTCAAGCTGCTGGAACCTTGAGTTTGGCGAGCGCGATCGTCATCTGATCCTGTGCCGCCTGGGCCGCGGTGACGTTGACGTGGTTCATCAGGAACGCAAAGGCGAAGATCCCGTTGCACCAGCCGGCGAGATCTGAGGCGTCGCTCAACGTCCCGGTCTTGGCCATGCAGTGGCCCGACGCGGCGCTGTGATGCATCCGCAGCACCAGCGTCCCGCTTTCGCTGACCACCGGCAGCGCCGCGCGTAGTGCGGTCCCGATGCGCTGAAGCGAGGTGATCCCGCCGGGGCTCAGGTCGCGCAGCAGCGTGACGACGTCAAGCGGGCTCGTGCGGTCTGAGCGCGAGAGGCCCGAGCCGTCGACGACGGTCGGGTTCAGGTGCAGGCCGGCGAGGAACGCCGACACGACCGCCGCTCCGGCGGCGGTCGTGCCGCCTGAGCCGAAGCGGGCACCCAGCGCCTTGAGCAGCATCTCCGCGAAGAAGTCATCCGAGGGCAGCGCGGTGAGCGTGGTGAGTGTCGTCATCGGCGGCGAGTCGATGCTGACCAGCAGCTTCGACGTGTAGAGATCCGCCGTCCCGGCGTGCGAGCGGCCGGTGATGACGACGCCGTCGTGGCGCAGTGTGCCGGCGAGCTGGAAGGCGGCGTAGGCGGCGGGAGAGCCGAGCGATCCGCTCAAACCGCGGTCGAAGGCAAGCGCGCTGAGCGAGCCGACGAGGTTGGGATCCACGCCATAGTTGGTCGAGGGACCCCCACGGCGGTTGTCGAAGTAGGACTCATCGCCGATGATCGAGCCCTTCACCTTGCGCAGGTGCGTGGTGGCGATCAGCAGCTTGGCCAGCGCCTGGACGCTGGTTCCGGCGCCGTAGTTGGCTTTGATGAAAGCCGCGCTGCCGAACGTCGGGTCGCCGCCGCCGCGGAGATAGAGGTTGCCGACGAAGAGGCCTCCCGGCTCGAGCTTGCCGTTGGCGTAGATGTCCGTCTGCAGCGTCCCGTCGAGGCCGAAGCGATCGAGCGCGGTCGACAGCGTGTAGAGCTTCTCGACCGAGGCCGGGTTGCGCGGCACCGTGGCGTCGTCGTCGAAAAGCACCTCGCCGTTGGCCAGATCCACGACATAGGCGCCCGAGTGTCCGCCGAGCGGTTTCATCGCCTTCGCCATCACGCTGCGCAGATGTGCGACCTCGGAGGCCGCAAGCGCCGGCCCATGCCCGGTTTCCCCAGTGACCCCGCTCGGGCCCGTCTTGCCGCTCGGGCCTGTCTTGCCGCTCGGGCCCGTCTTGCCGCTCGGGCCGGTTGGTCCGGTCTTGCCGGTCGGACCGCTCGGTGCGGTGGTGCCGCCGTTGCCGGGGCTCGTTGCGCCGCCCGCCGACGCAGCCAGGGCGGCGGCCGGGCCCAGCCCGAGTGCGGCGAGAAGCACGAGAGTCTTGATCGTCGAGCGAGCTCGCACGCGCCGTCAAGGATAGTCACTGCGGGCGGCGTAGAATCGCGCTCAGCGATGGGCACGCTCGTCCCCCTCGAGCCGGTCACCCAGCGCCCCGCCGCAGATCGAGGCGGGGCGTCGAAGGTCGCGCTCGTCCTGGGCGGCGGGGGCGTCACCGGCGGCGTCTACGCGGTCGGCGCACTGCGCGCGCTCGATCTGCTCGCCGTGAACCGCTCGGTCAACCAGTTCGACGTCTACCTCGGAACCTCGTCGGGCTCGTTCGTCGCCGCGCTCGCGGCCAACGGGGTCACCGCCGAGGAGATGATGAGCGTGGTGCTCGGCGAGAGCCCGACGGCCTTTCGCGACCTCGACGCCGGAACGCTGCTGCCGCCAAACGTCTCCGGCCTGCTGCGCAGTGGCCTCGGACTGCCGCGCCATCTGATCGAGCTGTCCTACCAGCTCGCGACCGCACGCGCCGGCGGCGCCCTGATCGACGCCCTGCTCTCCTTCGCCGACTCGCTGCCGGCGGGCTTCGCCACGACCCGCGGCATCGAGCGCTACATCCGCGATGTGCTTGCCGAGCCTGGGCGCTCCGATGACTTCCGCACGCTCGCGCGCGAGCTCTACATCGTCGCGACCGACCTCGACAGTTGCGAGCGGATCGTCTTCGGCGAGCCCGGCTGGGACGATGTCGCGATCTCACGGGCGGTGAGCGCCTCGACCGCGCTGCCTGTGCTCTACGCGCCGGTGGCGATCGCGGGCCGCGAGCTGATCGACGGCGGGATCGTCTCCACCACCAATCTCGACGTCGCCGCCGCGCACGGCGCGACCTTGATCATCGTCGTCAACCCGCTCGTCCCGTTTCGCAACGAGCGATCCCCGCGTGCCGGGACCCTGCGCGGCGCGCGCCGCAGGCGGGTCTCGGACTTCGGCTTCTCGCAGGTCGCCTACCAGTCGTTCAAGTTGCTTGCGCACCAGCGCCTGCACGAGCGGCGCGAGAGCTGGGCGGCACGCTTCCCCGGCGTGGACATCGTGCTGATCGAACCGGACCGCGACGACAGGCTGATGTTCGAAACGTCGCTGATGAGCTACTCCTCGCGGATCGAGATCGCCAAGCACGGCTTCCGCACGATCACGCACAAGCTCGCCGGCGACTACGACAGCCTGAAGGAGATCTGCGCTCGCCACGGCGTCGAGATCTCGGCCGACCGCGTGCGCGGAGTGCTCGAGCACTTCGCGCCAGAGCAGGAGCGCAGCCAGGGCTGGCGGAGGATCTTCGAGCAGACGACCGGCGCGCTGCTGCGTCAAGCCGGCGCCGGCTGAACCACAGCGGCGAGAAGCGTGCGGGCTGCGATGGCGGCGCAGCGGCGCCACCCAGGGCTCACGTGCCGGTGAGCCGGCACGTGAGCGTCAGGGATAGCTACGCCTCAACCGGCTGGCGAACCAGCGCGAGGCGCCGCAGGTTCTCAAGGAACAGGGCCTTATCGATCCGACCTTGGAAGATCGGGACGCCCATCTCCATGCACTTAGAGATCACTTCGCGCCGTTCCAGGCCTGCTTCGCGCGCTAGCTCCGTGGGCGTCAGGTGATTCGCCATCGGTGCGTCCCTCCTGTGATCGTGACCGCCACTAGATATACCTCTTCGCCAGGACGGATACAAGGAAAAGTCGGAAAAGCTCTCACACCGGGTTGGCGATTCGGACATCGGTGTGCTCGACGCCGAAGCGCGTGGCCAGATGTTGCCCGAGCGCGCGCACACCAAAGGTTTCGGTGGCGTGGTGGCCGGCCGCGATGAAGTGGATGCCGCTCTCACGCGCGACCGCGCCGGCCCATTCAGCCGGCTCGCCGGTGACAAACGCATCCAGTCCTGCGTCGATCGCTTCGTGCACGCTGCGGGCCGCTGCGCCCGAGATGATTCCGACGCTGCGAACAAGTGCCGGCCCGCCGAGGAACGCGAGCGGCTCCCGCTGAGTCAGCTGCGCCACCCTCGCCACCAGGTCCTCGACGCTGATGCCCTCGCCGCCGAAGTCCGCTCGCACGCCGATCGACCGCTCGCCGTGGCGACCGAAGGGCTGCGGATCCCCGAGCCCCAGACCGGCGGCGATCAGCGCGTTGTTGCCAATCACCGGGTGAGCATCCAGCGGCAGGTGGTAAGCGGCAAGGTTGACGTCGGCTCCGAGCAGGATCGCCAGCCGCTCGCGCAGCGCGCCGACAACACGTGGGTCGTCGCCCTGCCAGAACAGGCCGTGGTGGGTGACGATCAGCTGCGCGCCCGCCGCGATCGCGCGCTCAAACAACTCCAGGCTCGCCGAAACGCCGGTCGCGACGTGGGTGATCTCCTCGCGGCCCGCCACCTGCAGCCCGTTGGGACAGTAGTCCGCAAACGCCGCCGGCTCGAGCAGCCGATCGAGCTCGGCGAGCATCTCGTGCAGCAGCGCCATCGGCTCCGCACGGTAGCGGACGGCGTCGCTGTGGGATACTGCGGCCGTAAGTCGGGGCGTGGCGCAGCCTGGTAGCGCGCACCGTTCGGGTCGGTGAGGTCCCCGGTTCGAATCCGGGCGCCCCGATTGCTGCTGTAGGGCGGGTTGCGGTTTGTGACCCGCCGGACGTCGGCGCGTACCGGCGAAGCTGGTTCAAAACACGTGCGGGCGCCGTCGCGCGGCGGTTGGCCGGCGGTCTTATGCAGGCCGAGCGCGCAGGACAGGCCGCCGACGAAGTGCATGTCTCGGTCCCGGGTTGGGGGTGGAAGCCGGCACGCTGTGAGCGGCCGGACGCTATGAGCGCAGCGGCGGCCATGGCTTCGGTGCTCTCCCGCCGGCGCGGATAGGGACAGATCTTGCCGCTATCGTTACGCCCGTTCAGGGCACTGGTCGCGGTCGGGAGCCACGGCGGCGGATTCGGCCGCGAGGGAGAGGCTGGCGGATGCCTAGGAAGCTTGTGGTGTGCTGCGACGGGACCTGGAACGTCCCGGACGAGATCCACGGCGGCGTGGGTGCCCCCACCAATGTCGCGAAGCTTGCGCTCGGGGTCGCCACGACTGCAGCCAGCGGACAGCTGCTGTTCTACGAGCCAGGCGTTGGAACCACTCCAGACGAGCGGCTGCTCGGCGGCGCCTTCGGCTACGGGCTGTCGGCGAACGTCCGCAACTGCTACCGGTTTCTGGCGGAAACCTACGCGCCAGGCGATGAGATCTTCCTATTCGGCTTCAGCAGGGGCGCCTACACCGCGCGGAGCGTGGCGGGGCTGGTGCGCAACTGCGGGATCCTGCGCGCTGAGAATGTCGACCAGGTGGACGCGGCGTTCGCGTTCTATCGCGACCGGACCTCGCAAACCCATCCAGACGCGCTCGCGTCGCAGATCTTTCGCAAGATGTACTCGTGGGACGAGGAAGAGATCCCCTTCCTCATCCACTTCATCGGCGTCTGGGACACCGTTGGCGCGCTCGGGATCCCCGAAGGGCTCCCCGGCTGGTCGGAGATGTCGACGCGATTCACGGGCTGGGAGAAGCTGTGGGGCTTTCACGACACCCAGCTCAGCAGCCGCGTCCGCTTTGCCTACCAGGCGCTCGCGATCGACGAGCAACGCGAGCCGTTCAAACCAACCCTGTGGACGCGTGACCCCGACGACACGGGGAGCGGACAGACGCTCGAGCAGGTGTGGTTCTCCGGGGTGCACACGGAGGTCGGGGGCGGATCCGCAGACCCGTCACTCTCCGACATCGCACTCTTGTGGATGGTCGCGCACGCCACGGACTGCGGGCTCGTGCTGGATCCCGACCAGCTGAAGGCCGGCGCTGCGGTCGGCGCCGGGGAGGTCGTGGCGCCGAACTACGCAGCGACGATCCACGACTCACGCAAGGGGTTCTGGGAAGCGCTGCGTCCCTACCATCGACTCAAGGAGCTTCCGGTCGACGGTGCTCCGGGCCAGTCGATCGCCTCCAGTGCCGACCGACGCTTCGCAGAAGCGATCGAGCACTACTCGCCGCCCGGACTGCAGAACTACCTCAACGCTTTGGGGATCACGAAGGTTGTCGAGGAATCCCCGCCGCCCGGCTAGCAGGCTCACAGACAGCTCGCGCGCCGAACACGAGCACTCGCCGCGGTCTGCCGACGCTCGCCCACGGCGGTGGGAGCACGCACGTCGCGGGCCGTAGGATGCGTCCAGTGGCAGCCACCGCGTCCCGCCCGGAGCCCTTCACCGCGCACACCGC
>JBEKSK010000024.1:0-15654 GCA_049517155.1 Solirubrobacteraceae bacterium | reverse complement strand
GCTCGTCGTGGACCGACGCGGTGAGCACGGCGATGTGGCGGTTGCGCCGGTCAAGGGTTGCCCGGCAGATGATCTCGCCCGCGCGCGCTCCCTGGATGTAGTTGATCGCGATGTTGATCGTGGCGATCGACTCGCCCGGGTTACGCTGGGCCCACAGCGCGGAGCCCATGGCGAAGTCGACGAGCGCGAACCCGACCGGTCCGAGAAGCAGACCGGTGCCGTTGAGCAGCTTCGGCGTGACCCGCAGGCGCGTGACACCTGGGCCGTCGTGTTCCAGGCCGAGGAATCTGGCGAACGAGTCACCGCCCATGGCGCGGGGCTTGCGTGCGGGTGCGCCGGCCCCTTCCCCCTTCGCGGCGGGCGTC
Source organism: Solirubrobacteraceae bacterium (assembly GCA_049517155.1). Taxonomy (GTDB): domain Bacteria; phylum Actinomycetota; class Thermoleophilia; order Solirubrobacterales; family Solirubrobacteraceae; genus Palsa-513. The sequence goes on along the minus strand of JBEKSK010000024.1, from coordinate 15,289 downwards.
ACTCAGCTACCGCAGCCGGCCTGTGCGGCCGGCGTGCTCGCTTCGGCGAGCGGACGCTTTGGGGGGCAACCTCGAAGTTAGCGGCCAGGGCCCCTGCGGTTAGCACGGCCGTCATCGTCTGCCTCCCGGGACGGCGTCGATCAGCACGGCGATGCTACCAGGACGCTCTGACAGCGCCGATCGCCCGCGGCACGCGCGAAAACGCCGACGCTCAGGTCTCGCTTGGCCCTCCCGAGATCCAGCGTGGCGTGAACGGCCCCGGCTTCGTCGCCCCCGCTTCGGTGGCGAACCGGCCGTCGGCGTATGCGGCGAGAACCACCGGCAACCCGGCCAGGCCATTCGCGTAGAAGAGCTCGCGGATCCCGCCCGGTGATTCGATCTCGCTCGTGAGCTCGCGCCCGTGGGCGGCCATCCGTGCGCGCGCCTCCTCCAGGTCGTCAACCCGGAGGCCGATCGCGGCGAGCGTTCCGCCGCCGGCGGTACCGGCGGCGGCGGGCCGGGCATACGGCTCGATCAGCTCGAAGCCCTCGTCGCAAAGCCCGACGCGCGAGCGCATCGACTCAACGTCATGAATATGCAGCTCGATATCGAACAGCTGCTTCAGCTCGCGGGCAGCGCCATCAAGATCTGCCACCACAAGCGCGATTCGGTCAACTCTGCCAAGCGCCATTTTCGATCTCCCTCGAGCCTCTGTCTGAACCTGCGTTCGATCGTGACAGACGATATCGCGGGATCCGAACGGTGGTGGGCCGGTTAGGTGAGTGTCTCGAGTATCCATCGTCGAGTGCGGTAGTGCCTTGCCACGCAGTTGTATAATCGCGCGGGTTTCTGGCATCCACGAACGAGGCGGTTCTGGTATGGACTTCGGGCTGTTTTTCATCAATGAGAAGCCTCCGGGAATGTCCGACGAGGTTGTCATTTCCAACGCGCTCGAGCAGTGCAAGCTAGCGGACGAGCTGGGCTTTGAGTCGGTCTGGCTCGGAGAGCACCACTTCTCCCCTTACGGCACGATGCCCGACACCCTGTTGTTCGGTGCCGCGGTCGCGCAGATCACCGAGCGGGTGAAGATCGGCACTGCCGTGATCGTGCCCACGTTCACTCACCCTGTCCGCGTGGCCGAGCAGATTGCGATGCTCGACGTGATCTCGGGCGGTCGCTTCCGGGTCGGGCTGGGCCGGGGATATCAGTCGCGCGAGTTCAATGGCTACGGCGTGCCGCAGAACGAGAGCACGGATCGTTTCCGCGAGGCCACCGAGATCATTGACGGCCTCCTCACATATGAGAACTTCAGCTACGAAGGCCGATTCTGGTCGGTGCACGACCTGACGCTCGCTCCGCGGCCGGTCCAGAGGCCGCGGCCGCCGATCTATGTTGCCGGCAGCGCTACGCCGTCGAGCACTGAGTGGCTGGTGGCCAAGAACTATCGTTGCCTGACCGGTAATCCCTATTCGCTTGACCCGGGATCATCGGATGAGGTCGGGCATGTCCTTGTCGAAGAGCAGAAGCGTCAGGGCAAGACGCCGTCACTTGAGCATGCCTGGGGACTGCTGCACAACATTCTCGTCGGCGACACCGACGAGGCGGCGGCGGCGGCGTTTCGCACCAACTGGCATCTCGGCAATGACTACCTCTACACCTACGCGCGCGTGGTCGAGGAGGGCGAGGAGTTGCCGGAGGATTACAAGTACTACAGCCGAATGCACGATATCTGGGCCACGCTGAGGGCAACGGACTACGACGACATGCTGGCGATGCGCGGTTCGCTCGTGGGCTCACCAGATCTCGTCGCCGAGAAGCTCGTAAAGCTCTACGAGGACACCGGCTTCAGCAAGCAGCTGATGTGGATGAACCGCGGCGGTGCGGTGCCGCAGAAGGACATGTTGCACTCAATGGAGCTCTTCGCCACCAAGGTGATGCCGCAGGTACGAGGGGTCGGCGAGGCTGATGATGCAACGAAGCAACTGATCACTGCCTGGTAGACGCGCCGGCCCCCTTCGCCGGCGGCGCCGCTCACGAGGCGGTCGCTACCCCGATCAGGCCGGCGATGAAGCTCAGCTCGTCATAGATATCCGCCGGAATACAGAAGCCGTCGATGTTGCGGATCTCCTCGAGCCGCGCGGCGATGTCCTCCGGCTCGACTCCGAGCGGATCCTTCGCACTCCAACCGGGCGCTTCGCCGACGAACACACGGGCATAGCGTCCAAGACCCGCGGCGTAAGCCTCTCCGTTGACGGTGCACTCCTCGCTCGCGAGGTACAGAACGAGCGGCGCCACGGCCTCGGCATACTGGAGCGGCGCGAACGCCTCGCGCAACCCGGCCGGGTAGTGCGCCGCGTGGTCGGGTACCGGGTCGCCCGCCGAGATGGTCGTCGCCGCCTTGGGCAGCACCGCGTTGACGGCGATTCCGTGGTCGCCGCCCTCGATTGCCAGTGCCTTGCACAGGCCGTAGATGGCGGCCTTCGCCGCCGCGTAGTTGCTCTCGCCGCGCATCGCGAAGAGGCCCCCGGCCGAGCTGGTCATGACGACGCGACCGTTCCCGCACGCGCGTAAGAGCGGCCACGCCGCCTGCGTCACGAAGTAGGTGCCCTTGATATGAACGTCGAGTACGTCGCCCAGACGCTCTGGCGTGATCGTCTCAAAGTACCCGTTGCGCATGAAGCCCGCGTTGTTCACGAGGCTGTCGAGACGACCGAACGTGCGCTCGGCGGTGCCGACGATCGCACTCGCACCGGCGGTCGTGGAAACCGAGTCGTAGGACGCCACGGCGCTTCCACCCTCTCCGATGATCGCCTCGACGGTCTCATCGGCGTGCTCGCGCGAGACATCGTTGACGACCACCGATGCCCCGCGTCGGGCGAAAGCGACACTGTAAGCGCGGCCGAGACCTCGTCCGGCACCCGTTACGACCACGACCCTGCCGCTGAGGTTGAGCAGCTTGGTCACGGCGGTGTCACGCCGCCTGAGTCCAGCGCGGCGAGGTCGCCGCGCAGGCCGCTGAGGACGAACGCCACGCACGCGTCAACCACCGCCTCAGGCCGGAACTGGCCACGCGGCCGGTACCAGCGATAGACCCAGACAAGGACACCAAAGACGCAGCTCACAAGCAGTCGCGCAGGCTGGCTGGGATCCGCGGTTCCGTCGCGCTGCGCTGCCTCGATCAGCCCGGTGACGTACTCCTCGTGTACTCGGCGACGCGAGTAGATCAGTCTGCGACGCTGGTCGCTGAGCTGGTCGACATCGTGGTAATACACGGTGATCTTGACGAGATTGCTGAGGTGGTAACCGGCCAGCAGCCGTGCGTACAGGGCAATAACTTCAATCGGACTCCCCTCGTGGTCCATGACCTTTGTGAGGATCTCGTCCACCTCGTCATGCACCTGCTCAAGCAGGCGAAACAGCAGGTCTTCTTTGGAATCGATGTAGTAATACAGGCTGCCCTTGAGCATTCCCAGCGCGTCGGCGACGTCCTGAATCGTCGCGTCGGCGTAGCCACGCTCGTGAAAGACGCGAGCTGCGGTATCCAGTACCTCGGGCTCGCGCTTGCGTACCTTCCTTGGCGTTTCGGTGACTGTGCCACGGCGCTCGTTGGCCATGGCGCCACTATGCCACAACGATCCGGTCCGAGCGCCCCAGCATCCTGAAGCCTCGGGGCAGGACGCCCACGCGCCCTGGCCGTGGGGACGCATCGGCGGTCATGAGGGCCACGGGACGAAGCGCCTAGGTTGCGGGCTCGTCGAGCACGCCGGGTGCCGATTCCATTTCGGCGAGCACCTTCTGGACGGCCCGTTCGATCGCAATCGTGCGGGGCCAGCCGATGTAGTGGACCATGTGCAGCACCATCTCCTGCACCTGATCGACCGTCACCTCGCCGTTGGCGAGCGCGCCCCGGAGCTGGAGCTCCCAGAGCTCGCCGCGGCCCATGGCTGCGACGGCCCCCATCGTCAGCAGGCGCCGGTCGCGGATCGAGAGCTTTGGTCGCGCCCATATCTCGGCGAAGAGATGGCGCAGCGTGTACCTGGACAGCAGGCTCGACTCGTACCGCTCCTCGTCCACGCTGAACCCGTAAACCGTCTCCATCGTCCTCGCTCCCGCTTTGCACTGCTCGGACTCCGTCGCTCCGGCGATTGCGAACTCATCAGCGTTTTCAGAGCCGCCGCCGCCGCTGAGACCGACGACACGTCCGGCGTTGACCTTCGCCATCCTCGTAGCCGGCATGTCGAGTCCGTTGAGCGCGCCAAGCTGCTCCGCCGCGGCGAGGTCCTTGCGCATGAGCTCGGCCGTGAACAGCCGACGCGCATTCAGCTCCTCCTCGGTCGCTGCGGCGCCGAAGGTCCGATCGCTGAGCCAGGCCCAGCTTGGCCCGACGTTTTCAGCGCTTTCGCGGACCGCGCGCACGAACAGCTCGCGGTCGATGCCCAGGCGATCGATCAGCCGGGCAGCCTCGTCGGCCACCAGCCAGCCGCCGTAGGTCACGACGTTACGCGCGAGCTTCGTCTGCATCCCGGCGCCGAGCGGTCCCATGTGCAGCACCAGCTTCGAAAAGGTCTCCACCAGCGGGGTTACGCGGGCCACGAGGGCCTGCTCGCCGCCGATCAGTGCGACGAGCTGCCCGGGGGAGGCGGCGCCGCCGCCGGTCACGCCGCAGTCGAGCAGCGCAACGCCGGCCGCGGCCGCGAGCCTGGCGGCGTCATCGATCGCGTTCAGTGACACCGTACTCAGCACGACGATCAGGAGCTCCTCGTGAGCTCCGGCCAGCAGGCCGTCCGGACCGCCGAGAACGTCGCGCAGCTGAGCCTCGTCGACCACGGCCACGAAGACGATCGACGCCGAGCGCGCGACCGCTGCAGGCGTCGGCACGAACGCGCGCAGTTCGGGGAGCTCGGCTTCCGCCTCGCCACGCACGTCATAGCCGGTCACCTGCCAGCCCGCGGCCGCGATGCATCTGGTGACAGCGCCACCGATCCGGCCGAGGCCGATCACTCCCACCGACTCGTTGCTGTGCTCGCCGGCTTCCGCCATTTCCGCTTCTCCATTTCCGGTTACGCCAAACCAAGCACGTCACGACGACGCCTACTCCGGTCGTCGCGTCCCGCGACCCGGCAGCGCCGGGGCTTGATCGCGGCGATTCTCGCACAGCCCGCGGCGCCCGAGCGCTTGCCTGCCGGGCGGCGGATGGCTATTTTGAGGAAGCGATGTGGACAGGCCTCGCCTAGTGGACGTAATCGGGCGCAGCGGGCCACTGAGCGGCGTCCGTGTGATCGACCTTTGCCGCCAGCTGCCGGGCGCTTTCGCCACCGGGTTGCTGGGCGACATGGGCGCGGAGATCATCAAGATCGAGGCGCCGGGCGATGGAGATCCCATGCGCGCCTATGAGCCACGGATCGGAGCCAGCTCCGCGTACACCTGGGTGACCGACCGCAACAAGCGATCCGTTGCGCTGAACCTGAGAGATCCACGCGGCGCCGCCTTGGTGAGGCGCCTGGCGTCCACGGCGGACGCGGTGCTGGAGAGCTTTCGCCCCGGCGTAGCCGAACGCCTGGGAGTCGGCCCCGCCGAGATGCAGCGGGAAAATCCGAGGCTGGTCTACTGCTCGATATCGGGTTACGGTGCGAGCGGACCGCTGGCGGGAGAAGCTGGACACGACATCAACTACATCGGGCGTGCCGGAATGCTCAGCGTCACCGGTGTGGACGGCCGGCCCGCGATTCCCGGGGTGCAGGTTGCAGACCTCGCGGGTGGTGCGTTGATGGGCCTGACGGGCCTGCTCGCTGCGATGCTGAACGCCGCGCGAACCGGCCGCGGTGACCACGTCGAGGTCTCGATGACGGACGGGGCATTCGCTCTCATGGCCGTTAACCTCGCGGTGAACTTTGCGGGTGGCCACGAGCCCGGCTGGGAGAGCGAGCTCCTCAATGGATCCGTTCCGTGTTACAACGTCTACGCCTGCGCCGACGGGCGCCACCTCACGGTGGGAGCACTGGAGGAGAAGTTCTGGATCGCGCTCTGCGAGGGCGTCGATCGTGCGGACCTGATCGGTACGCGGCTTGACGGGGGAGCCGTGCACGAGTGGCGCTCGCATTTCGCGACCCGCACTCGAGACGAATGGCTCGCCCGCCTTGACCGCGCCGACGCCTGTGTCGGACCGGTCAACTCCGTGTCGGAGGCGACTCGTGATCCGCAGCTGCTGGCCCGCGGCATGTACCTCGAGGTTCAACATCCCAGCCTCGGCTCGATCGGGCAGATCGGGTGCCCGATCGGCTTTCGCGACCATCCGCCGTTTGCGCCAGCCTGTGCTCCGTCGCTCGGCGAATCCACGCGCTCGGTGCTGGAGGAGCTTGGTGTTGCGCAGGAGGAGATCGAAACACTCGCCACCGAGGGCGTCACGTTGATGTGATCGTCAGCGTCCGCCTGTCAGGCAGGCTCCAGCGACCTGTCTCGCCGCCACGCCTCGGCGCAGCTCGCCTCAGGTCGTCTCCGGATAGTCGCTGAACCCCCGCCCGGACTTTCGTCCGAGATGCCCGGCGGCGACAAGCGCCCGGATGTTCTGTGGAGCAAGGTAGCGTTCGCCGTATTGCTGCTGCATCGCCTCAGCCACGTGCAGCGCGATGTCCAGGCCGGACAGGTCCATCGTGTCCAGCGCGCCCATTCGATGGTTGAAGGCCAGCACGCACGCGCGGTTGACATCCTCGACGCTCGCGATGCCCTCCTCGACAATCCGCATCGCCTCGAGTCCCAGCGCGACGACCAGCCTCGAGGTGATGAAGCCCGGCGTGTCCTTTTGACAAACGACGGTCTGCTTGCCGTAGCGCTCCGCGAGGGCGAGCGTTGTCTCGAGGGTTGCGTCCGAGGTCTCGATCCCACGGACAAGTTCGATCAGGTCCATGACCGGAGGCGGATTGAACCAGTGAGACCCGATGAAGCGATCGGGTCGCTCGGTTGCGGCAGCAAGACGTGAGATCGAGAACTGTGATGTGTTCGAGGCAAAGATCACCGGTTCGCCACACACTGCGTCGAGCCGGCTAAAGACGCTCTGTTTGACCTCGAAGACCTCGACGACGGCTTCGATCACATGGTCGGCTCGTTCGCCGGCCGCTTCGAGATCGGTCGTTGAGTCGATGCGGGCGAGCGCGTCGGCCGCTTCTTCATCGGTCATTCGGCCCGACTTGACGGCGCGTTCGAAGCCGCGCTCGATCCGCGCGCGGGCCTGGCTCAGCGCGGCGTCGTCGACGTCGACGATAGTGACCGTAAGGCCCGCGCGGGCGACAACCTGCGCTATCCCGTTGCCCATCAGGCCGCCGCCGATGACCGCGACGTTTTCGATGCTCATGCGCCCTCCTCCCAGGTCCCGTCGACCGCTCGGTAGGGACGCGCGATCTCCACAAGCGTCCCGTGGGCACTGGCCGGCAGAACCCAGCTCCAACGCTGCCACGGCATCGACGGGTCGCTGCTCTCCGCCGGGTCGGTATGCAGGCCTTCTTCGGCCAGTCGCCTCGCGACAGCCCCAGGATCGTCGGTCGTGAAACAGATGTGGTGGACGCCCTCGCCGTGCTTGGCCAGCCGCCGGCCCAACGGGCTGTCAGCCGCAGGCTCCATCAACTGGATCTCGGCCCCGTGATGCGATACGAACACGGCCCAGCGCATACGGTCGTCTCCACCTTCGAAATCCTCATAGCGAACAAGCGGCTCCTCGAGCGACTGAGGGTCGAGGGCGCGCAGGATCTTGGTCCAATCTTCAACAGCCTGATCGAGGTCTTTCACCATTAAGCATACGTGAGCGAACGGTCCGCTTGGCACAGTCAGTTCTCCTTGCTGTGATGTGGATGATCCTGCCTTCCGGCGGGAAGGAAGAGTGTCGCCGTGCCGTCGAGCGCCCGGGGTCCGTCGCGAACGTCGAGCCATACGGCGCACGTGACCGCGCGACCGCCGGCCACTTCCTCGAGCTGCTGAACAGATCCCCCCGCAACGACGGCATCTCCGCCGTGTACGTTGGCTGTGAACCTGACCCGCACGTCACGGATCGTGGCTCCGGGCGCAGCGTCGGTCAGCATGTTGAGAACGAAGCCCACGCTGGCCGGTCCTTGTGTGACGACCCGGTCGCCAAGCCCGGCGCGACGTGCCGCGTCGGCGTCGAGGTGAATCGGGTTCGGATCGGCGAGGAGTATCGCGAGTGTCTTCATGTGCTCTGGGTCGACATGCTCGACGACCCACGGTCCAAGCGCGGCACCGGGCTCAAGATGCAGATCGGCCGCGGACATCAGCCGGCTCTCCGTGGGAGGATGAACGTGCTGGTCGCGGAAGCGATCAGATCATCGCCGCTGAGTAGTCGTTCCCGATAGCGCATCACGTCGAAGGTCCCGCTGCGCCCGTGCTTACGCTCGAGGCCGAGCACCTCGCCATCCACCCTGTAGGTAGTCCCGATCGTCATCGCTGAGCTGTACTCGAGCTCGCTTGAACCCAGCATCGGCCCGTCGGCGATGTCGAACTGCGCGAGGCTGCACAGATCGGCCACGCTGATGCCGATTCCTCGCTGAGTCGCGATGTAGGCCCACAGCGCATGCGCGACACCTGACCGTGACGGCCCGGCTCGCAGCACCTCGCGCAGTTGCCCGTCCTCAGCAGCCGAGATCGTGAACGTGCCCTCGGGGAGGCGGGTGCCGGCCAGTTGCTCGAGGTCGGGGATCGACATCAGAACGATCTGGGAAGACCCAGCATCTCGGCGATCGAGTTACGTGCCATCTCATTGGTGACAGGTCCGATGCGGAAGAGGCGGGCGTCGCGCCAGTACCGCTGTGCATCGGTCTCCGCCGAGTACCCCATTCCGCCGTGTATCTGTATCGCCAGGTCGGCAGCCTGAACGGCATATTCGGAGCCCTGCACCTTTGCGATGCTCGATTCCATGAAGCAGTCCCGTTCGAGGCTCAGCAGTGTGGCTGCCTGGTACACGAGCAGCTCCGCCTGACGGCGCCACATCGCAATGTCGGCGATGTAGTGCTGAATTATCTGGAAGCCGCCGATCTTGCGGCCGAACGCCTCACGTGCCTGGGCGAATGCCAGCACGTCCTCGAGGATGCCGTCAAGAATGCCGACGCACAACGCCGCGAGCATGACGCGCTCGTTGTTGAGTGTCGGGAGCAGCATGTACCAGGCCTGGCCGGGCTCCCCGAGAACGAGGTCGTCGGCGATGAACACGTCATCCAAGCCCACGTCGCAGGAGCCCAGCGAGCGCATCCCGAGTTTCGGAATCTCGCTCACGCTGACGCCGTCGGAGCGTGCGGGCAGGATGAAGAGCGTCAGCCCCTGGTGGCGCTTCTCGACGTTCTTGTCAGTCCGCGCGAGCAGCAGGATGTAGTCGGCGACATGCGCCGATGAGCACCATGTCTTGGAACCCCGTACGCGCCATCCTCCATCGACGCGCTCTGCGGAGGTGCGCATACCCCCCAGCAGGTCCGTGCCGCCACCTGGCTCGGTGAACCCGATCGAAAACCGGGCCTCGCCGGCAGCGATGGCCGGAAGGAAGCGCCGCTTCTGCTCCTCGCTGCCGTAGAGGCCGATCGACTTCGAGCCGGCGAAGGAAGTCAGCCCCCAGACCCACGTCAGGCCCGCCAGCGAGCGCGAAAGCTCGCGCGCCAGCACCATCTGCATCACCACATCGCCGCCCTGACCGCCGTACTGCTCCGGAACAGAAATTCCGTGGTAACCGGCATCCGTGAGCTTCTGCCAGAGCTCGAACGGGTACTCGCCTTCACGCTTTTCGATCTCGCGCGCGTAGGCCTTCGGGGTCTCCCGGTCGACCCAGGAGTGGACGACCTCGCGGAAGAGGGTCTGCTCGTCATTCAGTTCAAAATCCACGTTCCACGCTTCTCTCGACCACATTGCGGGGTGTCTGCTCGGCGCCGGTCAAACCTCGCCCGCCACAATCCTCCGGGCATCGCGTCCACGAGTCTCGCACGCTCAGCGCAGGCCCGCCACATCTCTGCGCCCCAGCCGTGTGACTTGCCGATCGTTCGTTCATACCGGCCCGCGCGTGGGCGACGGTATCAAACAATCGCTTGGTACGTTTACGCGGCGGCCGACCGCATGCGTGTTGGTAGACTCGCGACTGTGGAGAGTGACAGGCTCGCATCAGACGGGGAGCAAATCAGGGCGCTCGTTCACGACTACGCGCTCGCGATGGACAACGCTGACACGGCCGCCTTCTCGGATCTGTTCGTGGCCGACGGGTCGCTTGTGGTGTGGGCGCTGGGCCGTGACGAGCCGCTCGGTGTCTTCCGCGGCCCGGGTCCCGACGGTGTGGGGATGATCGCCCGGATGCTGGGCGACCTCTACGCCGCAACGCTCCACCACATCACGACTCATCGCGCGACGATCGACGGCGACGCGGCGACGGGAACTACCTACTGCCTCGCCTACCATGTCCTCGCTGGCGATGAAGGTGACGTTCTCGAGACAATCGGCGTACGTTACGAGGAGGCGTTTGTGCGCACGGCCGCCGGCTGGCGGATGCGCGAGCGCAATGCGACACGGCTGTGGGCACAGACCACCCCGGCGCCAGCCAGAGCGTTGGCGGTCGATCGCGCGGCGGGTGCAGCCCGACGGGAACAGCGATCCGCCTCCGTGGACTGACGCGACGGCACGAGGCGGCCGGCGTGACTCACAGGCCCTAGTCTCGCCGTGATGCCGTACGAGCTTACTGATGACAACGATTCGTGAGGCTTACCTAGATGACAGACGCTGACCCCGGGCTGAGCTTCGCTCTCAACGCGGAGCAGGAGCTTTTTCGGCAAACGATTCGCGAGTTCACGACAAATGAGTTGCCGAAGGATTACTGTCGCGAGGTCGAGGCGCGCGACGACTTCCCATGGGATCTCTGGAAGAAGTTCGTTGACGTCGGCCTCACGGGCGTGGGTATCGCCGAGGAGTATGGCGGCCAGGGTGGCGGCATCATCGAGCAGGTGATTCTGGATGAGGAGCTATCACGCACGCTCGCCGGTCTCTACTGGCTGCTGGGAATCACCTTGTTCGACGGCAAGACGATCGCCGCGGTAGGAACCCCTGAGCAGCGCCAGCGCTTTCTGCCGCAGATCGCGGCCGGGGATCTGATGTGCGCGATCTCGCTGACGGAGCCGGGCGGCGGCACGGACGTCCTCGGCGCGATGAAGACGCGGGCCCGAAAGGTCGACGGCGGTTGGCTGATCAACGGCACGAAGATCTGGTCGACCCTCGCGCATGTGGCGGATCGCCTGTTCCTTATCGCTCGCACCAACGAGGATGTGGAGAAGCCGTCCCACGGTCTGACGGTGTTCTTCTGTGACGCCAAGGCCGAGGGCGTGAAGGCAACGCCGATTCCAAAGCTTGGCATGCGGTCACTGGGCAGCTGCGAGGTTCAGCTCGATGACGTGTTCGTGCCAGACGAGGATGTGCTCGGAGAGGTAGACCGAGGCTGGCGCATCCTCGCCGAGACGCTCAACAGCGAGCGGATCATGAACGGAGCGAACTGCACCGGCGCGCTGGCCGGGGTGCTCGAGGACATGGTTTCCTACTCGAAGGAGCGCTTTGCCTTCGGCAAGCCGATCGGCCAAATGCAGGCCGTTCAGCACATGATCGCCGACACCTACGCGGGACTCGAGATATCGCGACTGCTGACCTACCGCGCCGCGTGGCTGCAGGAGTCCGGTCGTCCGTGTGGGGTCGAGTCGACGATGGCGAAACTCGTCGCCTCGGAGCAGTGCTTCGCGGGGGCGGACCGTGGGATGCAGATCCTCGGCGGTTACGGATACTCGCTGGAATACGACATGCAGCGTTACTGGCGTGACATGCGGCTTTACCGCGTCGCTCCGATCAACAACGAGATGGGACGGAACTTCCTCGCCGAGAGTCTCGGGCTGCCGCGGTCGTTCTGAGTGGGGGCCGCCCTGCCAGTGCGCGGCTAGGCGGGGCCCTCCCCGTCGGCGACGGCAGGGAAGCGCGGCCGAAGCTTCGTCTCGAGATGCTCGACCAGATGCACCGGCGGCGCATACATCTGAAGCTGCGGCCGCACGAGCGAGCCGATTCGCTCCACGGCGTGGGCGTGCGCCGCTTCAGCCAGTCCCGGGGGGAGAGCGAGAATCGTCACGTCAAGGCCCCAGCGGACGGACTCTGCTCGCAGCTCTGCAACCACCGCCTCGTCGTCAAAATCGCCGGCGGGGCTCGCCGTGACGGCCCTGATCGCTGGACGGCGCAACGGGGAAGACACACGGCCGAGGGCGTCTTCGGTCGCTCGCCACGTTCGTTCGGCTTCCGCGGCGCCAACGCCTGCGCCACTGACGTGGCTGAGCCCGCGCTCGCGCGCCGCGCTCGCGCCGCCAGCGCCGGCCACCCAGATCGGCAACGCCAGCTGCGCGGGCTGCGGTGTCACCGAGACCCGATCTTCGGACACGTTTGCGGCGATATTGCCGGGCACCGCCCAGCGCGCGCCGCGGTGGCGAAACGGCGAAGGAGCGGTGGCGGCGATCACGAGGTCGAGTGTCTCGGCGAGCATCGCTGCCGCCTCGGTGTCACCGCGCAGCGCGAGCACGAGCCGTCCGTTGGAGATGTTGTCGGCGACGATCGCCTGCTCGGCGATGTGCACCGGATGGGCGCCGGCGTCGACGCACGCCGCGATCCGGATGACCGCCGTCAGGGGCGCAACGAACGCGGCGGCGACAAGCGCATCGCCTGCGCCATCGCCGGGCGCGCTGATCTCGGGCTCGAGCCAGATCAGATCGAGGCCGGCGGCCTCGGCCTGGACCGCGCGGCGTCCAAGATCGCGGGCGGTGCCATCACGGCCGCTGAGCGGCAGGAGGAGCCCGACCCTCACGCGCTCAGCGGGGGTGAAGAGGGGAACAGCGCTCCGGCCATCGCTTCCATCGCGTGCCGATGGTCCGCGCTGACGTCGTCGCGAGTCACCTGGAGTACGACCAGATCGACTCCCGCCTCGTCCAGTTGCGCGATCTCCTCAGCGATCTCATCCGGCGTTCCGATGAGAGCGTTCGCCGTGGCAAGCGACAGCTGCCGGGCGAGCAACTCAGGCTCCTCGAACCCGGACCGCCCGTTGAGCTCAAACCAGCAGCCGGAATACTCGAGCGCCGACGCGGCGATCAGACGCTCCGCCGCCTCGCGTTGGCGGCTGCTGCCGTCGGTGACCCAGGCGTACTTGAGCATCCCGACCATGCCGGGCGTTCGCCCCGCTTCGTGCGCCGCCTCGCGGTAGCGCTCGATCGTTGTCGCGAGCTTCGCGCGCGACAACGAGAACGGCAGGAAGATGCCGAGCCCGCGCATCCCGGCGCGGGTCATTGCTGCGGCCGAGAAACCTCCGACCAGAACGCGCGGTCCACGACCCTCCTGATTCCAGCGCAGCGCGATCGCGTCGAGCGCGGCGTCCATGCGTCGGCCGCGCGTGCGGCGCGAGAGGCCAAAGCCGTCGAACTCCTCATCGCGGTATCCGAGCCCCACCCCAAGGTAGAGGCGCTCGCCGGCGAGCGCCACGAGCGTCTCGGCGGCGGTGGCCGCAGTGGGCGGATCCCAGAGGGGCAGCAGATGAACGCCGGTGCCCGCCTTGAGTGTGCTCGTCTGCGACAGGACGGCAGCGGCAGCTGCCACCGGCGCCGGACACCAGCCGTCATACCAAAAATGGTGCTCGGCCAGCCACAGCGAGTGAAACCCGAGAGCCTCGGCGTGCAGCGCGTCGCGCGTGAGTGCGGCATAGGCGGCGGCGGCATGAACTGGACGCGCGGCCGTGGAGCGCATCGTCCACAGGCCGACGCCGACGTCAGGCATGTCCGAGGATGCGCCCCGCGCCCGCGGGATGGCGCCGCCTCACGTTCGCCGCGGGCGACGGGAGCGTCGCGCTCAACCGCCATCAACTCCGAGCGACGTCGGCGAGATCGGCCCGGTCGTCGGCCGTGAGCTCCGCCAGCAGCTGGTCGCGCAGGCGGAACTTCTGAATCTTCGTGGCCGACATCGGCCACTCGGTGACGAAGCGCACGTGGCGGGGAATCTTGAAACTCGCGATCTGGCCGCTGCAGTGCGCCGTCACCTCGGCGGCGGTCAGCGAGTAACCCGAGGCGAGCTCGACGAACGCCACCGGGACCTCGATCAGCCGCGGATCCGGGATGCCAACCACCTGGGCGAGCTTGATCGCGGGGTGGGTGGATAGAAGTGACTCCACCTCGATCGCCGACACGTTCTCGCCGCCCACCTTGAGCATGTCCTTCAGGCGGCCGTGATAGCTGACGACGGCGTCTTCATCCATCGAGCAGAGGTCGCCGGTATGGAAGAACCCGTCCTCGTCGATCACGGCCGCGGTAGCGGCTGGATTGCCGTAATACCCGGTGAACATCTGCACGCCCCGGCCCACGAGCTCGCCGTGTTCGCCGGCCGCCAGCGGCAGGTTGGTCTCGGGACCGACCACCCGCAGTTCAAAACCGTCAAGCGCAGCGCCACAGGTGGCGAGCCTCAAGCGCTCGGAGTCGTGGGGCGAGTTGAACGCGACGCACCCGCACAGCTCGGTGATTCCGTAGGCGCTGAAAAGACGGGACCTCGGCAGCGCTCGCTGGATGCGTGCCTGCACCTCCGGTGGAGCCACGCTGCCGATCAGGCGAACGTCGTCGATCGGTGCCGAGGCGAAGGACGGATCGTCAAGCAGATCCATCGTGATCGTGGGAAACAGTGGGTAGAGCACAGCCGGGCGCTCACGCTCGATCAGCGCGATGGCCTCTGCGGTGGTGAAATGGGCCTGCGTCACAAAGGTGCCCCCGGCGGCGAAGACCGAGGACATCAACATGATTCCGCCCATGTGGAAGAACGGCAGTGGGTTCCACCAGCAGTCGCCGTCCGGGATCTCAAGGCGCTTCACGATCGCGCCGGCGTTCAGTGTGATCGCGTTGTTTGTGAACACGCAGCCCTTGGGATGGGCGGTCGTGCCCGAGGTATACATAATCAGGAGCGGATCATCGGGCGCTGGAGGGTCCGCCTCGCGTCCACTCTCGCTGGTTTCGCCGGTTGGGGCGGGATCGTCCCAGGCGGCCACGGCGCGCAGGCTGGGGAACTCCTCCAGCGCGAGGCGGGTCCCGGCGTCGACATCCACGAGACCCGGCACCGCTTCGCGCACAAGCGCCGGCAGGTCAAGCGGCCCGACCGGCGCACGCATCGTGACCAAGGCGGCCAGCTCGGCGTCGAGAATCACGTGGCGAAGCTCCGGTGCCTTGAAGCGGATATTGATCGGCACGGCCGTGGCGCCGAGGAAGGCCGCAGCCAGAAGGTATTCGACTAG
>JBEKSK010000023.1:0-15889 GCA_049517155.1 Solirubrobacteraceae bacterium | reverse complement strand
AGATCTCACCGACGATCGCCGAGGCGCTCTACGTCGGCCTGCTCACCGACACCGGGCGCTTCTCCTACGACAGCACCACGCCGCGGGCCCACCTGATGGCCGCCGAGCTGATCGGCGCCGGGGTCGACGTCGGTCGCATCTACCGCCAGATCTATGAGGACACGCCGCTCGCCAAGCTCGAACTGCTGGGGCGCGCGCTGAGCGCCACGAGGCGCTTCGACGCGGAGCGCCTGATGGTCGCCGTGCTGACCGGGGAGGACTTCGCCGCGACTGCCGCCGACGACAGCTACGCGGAGGGGATCGTCGATCACCTGCGCGCCGTCAAGGACACGAAGGTTGCGGCGCTGATCCGCGAGGTCTGCAGCGGCGGGCGGGTGGGGGCGCACAAGGTGTCGCTGCGCGCCAGCGACGACGATGTGGACGTCTCGGCGATCGCGCGCGCCTTCGGCGGCGGCGGGCACCGCCGCGCCGCGGGCTTCACGAGCGAGTTGCCGGTCGGCGAGCTGATCGACGCGATCCGCGCGCAGGTTTGAATCGCGACGGCGCGCCGGGCATCCTGCTGGCCGACAAGCCCGCCGGGATAACGTCGCATGACATGGTCGCCCGCGCCCGCCGCGCGCTGGGCGTGGCGCGCGTGGGACACGCCGGCACGCTCGACCCGTTCGCGACCGGCCTGCTGATCGTGCTGGTGGGACGGGCGACGCGACTCGCGCGCTTCTTCACACCGCTGCCAAAGGCCTACGAGGTGGAGGTCCAGCTCGGCGCGACCTCCACGACCGGGGACCCGGAGGGCGAGATCGTCCACACCGGCCGGGTGCCGGCGACGCTCGCGCTGCCGCTGGGAACGGTGCACCAGCGCCCGCCCGCGCACTCGGCGGTCAAGATCGACGGCGAGCGGGCCTATTTGCGCGCGCGCCGCGGTGAGGACGTTCAGACCAGCGAGCGCGAGGTGACGGTGTTCGAGTCGAGCGTGCTGTGGCGCGACGGCGACCGCGCGGCGCTGCGCTTCGTCTGCTCCTCGGGCACCTATGTGCGCTCGCTCGTCGCCGACCTCGGCGACGCCTACTGCCTGGCGCTGCGGCGCCTGGCGATCGGGCCGTTCGCGGCGCAGGGCGCCTGGCCGGGGGAGGGCGTCGCGGCTCCGGCGCAGATCGCCGCCGCCTGGGGGCGCTTCGGCGAGACGGTGGTGCTCGATGATCTGGAGGCCGACGCCGTCGCGCACGGGCGGGCGATCGCGGGCCGTGGGCTGAGCGGTCCCGTGCTGCTGACCGACGCCGCAGGGCAGGCCGTCGCGGTCGCCGGCGAGCGCGACGGGGCGCTGCGCGTGCAGGTGGGACTGCGAGGCCAATAGGCTTCGCCCCGCGATGCGCCGGATCCCTCGCCCGCGATGCGACTGACCGAGTTCACCGACGCGCAGCCCCGCGGCGGTGCGGTCGCGGTCGGCACCTTCGACGGCGTGCATCTCGGCCACCGCGCGGTGATCGCCGGCTCAGACACCGTCCTGACCTTCGAGCCCCACCCGGTCGCGGTGGTAGCGCCGTCGCACATGCCGAAGCTGCTGACGCCGCTTGAGCGCAAGGCGGAGATCATCGCCTCACTCGGTGTCGAGGAGCTGATCGTGATCCGCTTCGATGCGCAGTTCGCCGCCCACAGCGCCGCACGGTTCATCGACGAGGTGCTCGTCGCGAAGCTGGCCGCGCGCACCGTGTCGGTGGGTGAGAACTTCCGCTTCGGCGCCGGCGCGCAGGGCGACGCCGGACTGCTCGCCGCCGACGCGCGCTTTGACGCTCGCATCGTCGCGCTGCGTGAGGTCGACGGCGAAATCGTCTCCTCGAGCCACATCCGCTCGCTGATCGCCGCCGGCGAGGTGGCCCGCGCCGCCGTGCTCCTGGGCGGCGCCTACGAGCTGCGCGGCGTCGTCGTCGCGGGTGATCGCCGCGGGCGCGAGCTGGGCTTCCCGACTGCCAACATCGTCCCGCCGGAGGGCCTCGCATGCCCCGGCCACGGCGTCTACGCCTGCCTTGCGGACGGCCGGCCGGCGGCGGTCAGCATCGGCGTGCGCCCGACCTTCGGCAGCGGCCGCGCGGAGCTGATCGAGGCCTACGTGATCGACTTCGATGGCGACCTCTACGGGACCGAGCTGAGGCTCTCGTTCCTTGAGCGGCTGCGCGGCGAGCGGCGCTTCGAGACCGTGCAGTCGCTGATCGAAGCGATGCACGCAGACGTTGGGCGCGCACGCGAGATCTGCGCCGGCGCCCTGGGCTGATCGCCGGCTCTGCTACCGTTCACGGCCGTCGATGACCCTGACAACTGAACGCAAGCGCGAGCTCACCGCGCAATACGGCGCGAACGAGCACGACACCGGCAACGTCAAGGTTCAGATCGCGCAGCTCACCGAGCGGATCAACCAGCTCACCGAGCACCTGCGCGAGCACAAGCGCGACCACCACTCCCGTCGCGGACTGCTGATGCTGGTCGGCAGCCGCCGGCGCTTCCTCAACTACCTGCAGCGCAACGACCTCGAGGGTTACCGCGAGCTGATCAAGGCTCTCGGGCTGCGCAGGTGAGCGTGCTCGCGGCCGGCACGCCGGCGCCGCGGTTCACGCTGAAGACGGCGGACGAGGAGGCGTTCACGCAGGCGGACCTGCTGGGCAAGACCAGCGTCCTTGTCTTCTATCCCTACGCCTTCACGCCGGTCTGCAGCGACCAGCTGACGCTTTACGAGGAGGTCCTGCCCGATCTCGCGCAGCACGGCGCGACGATCTATGCGATCTCGACCGACGCGATCCACTCGCAGGCCGCCTTCAGCGCGAAACTGGGCAGCTCGATCGCCCAGCTCTCGGACTTCGAGCCCAAGGGCGCGACCTGCGCCGCGTTCGGGGTCCTGCACGAGGACGGCCACCCGCAGCGCGCGCTGGTGATCGTCGACTCAGGCGGCATCGTGCGCTGGAGCTACCAGGCGCCGTCGCTGTCCGAGCTGCCGGGCGCGAACCTGATCTTCGACGGGCTCGAGGAGCTTTAGGGGAAGTTCCTGCAGGTGGGGCATGCCCCACCTGCAGGTTGGCGCATGCGCCAACCTCGGGATCCGTGCATGCACGGATCCCAACAACAAGGACCGCTAGCCTAGGCGGCAGTGAGCGACCTTCGCAGCGCCCCGGCGCCGCCGCTCGGTGGCGACGACCACGTGCGCGGGGATCCCCGCTGGCCGGCGGTGATCCTCTACGCAGACTTCACCTGCCCGCGCTGCGCGCTGGCGCACGCGCGGCTGCGCGATGAGCCGCTGCGGGTGGCATTTCGCCACTTCGCGATCGCCGCCAAGCACCCCCGCGCGGTGGCGCTTGCGTGCGCGGCCGAAGCCGCCGGCCTGCAGGGGCGATTCTGGGAGCTGCACGACGCGCTGTTCGCCGATCCCGCCCACATCGACGACCCGCACCTGTGGGCGCACGCAGCAACGCTGCGGCTCGATCTCGATCGCTTCGAGCGTGACCGCCACTCGCCGGCTGTGGCGGCGCGCGTGCGCGATCAGACGCGCGCCGGCATGCGCGCCGGCGTCGCGGTGACGCCGACGCTGATCGCCGGGAGCACGTTTGCGCCCGGTCCGCCCGACGCCGAACTGATCGCCCGCCTGACCGGGTAGGATCAAGGGATCCCTTAACAGGAAAAAGACCAGCAAGCTCCGCCGCCGAAGGCGGACAGGAAGGTAATTACATGAGTAGTAACACCGTCACCCGGCTCTCCGTGGAGATCGCCGGGAGCGAGATCTCGTTCGAGACCGGACGGATCGCAAAGCAGGCAGGCGGGGCCGTCGTGGTCCGCCAGGGCGACACGATGGTCCTCGCGACCGCAACCGCCGGAAATCTCCGCGACACCGATTTTCTCCCGCTCACCGTCGACGTCGAGGAGCGGATGTATGCCGCCGGCAAGATCCCCGGCTCGTTCTTCAAGCGTGAGGGCCGCGCGGGCGAGAAGGGCACGCTGACGGCGCGGATGATCGACCGCCCGATCCGGCCGCTGCTCCCCAAGAGCTGGCGCTACGAGACCCAGATCGTCGCGATGCCGCTTTCGGTGGACCACGTCCACCCCTACGACATCCTCGCGATGAACGGCGCCTCCGCGGCGCTGATGATCTCCGACATCCCGCTGGCGACGCCCGTTGGCGCGGTGCGGATCGGCAAGATCGACGGCAACTTCGTCGTCAACCCGCGCGAGGAGGACCTGCTCGGAGTCAGCGAGCTGGAGCTGACCGTCGCCGGCACCGAGGACGCGATCCTGATGGTCGAGGCCGGCGCGCGGGAGATCCCCGAGGCCGAGATCCTCGACGCGCTGGACATCGCCCACGGTGAGATCAAGAAGCTCTGCGCGCTGCAGCGCGAGCTCGCCGAGAAGGTCGGCAAGCCGAAGCTCGAGGTCGTCGTGCCCCAGATCGACGCGGGGCTGCTGGAGGAGGTTCGCGGCGCCTACGGCGACGCGCTGGACGCCGCCACGCAGGTGCAGGACAAGATCGAGCGCCAGAACGCGACCAGGGCGGTCGAGGCGGCCGTGCTCGAGCAGTTCTCAGGCGATCCCGGCTCTGACGCTTACGCCGAGCACCGCGCCGCGGCGCAGAGCGCGTTCGACAAGCTCGAGCGCTCGATCATCCGCGAGCGCATCGCGGTGCACAAGAAGCGCCCCGACGGGCGCGCCGCGAACGAGATCCGCGACATCTCGATCGAGGTCGGCGTGACGCCGCGCACGCACGGCTCCGCGCTCTTCACGCGCGGCCAGACGCAGGCGCTCAGCGTCGTCGCGCTCGGCACGCTGAAGGAGGAGATGCGCCTCGACACGCTCGGTCTCGAGACCAAGAAGTACTACTGGCACCACTACAACTTCCCGCCCTTCTCGGTCGGGGAGGCCGGCCGGCTCGCCGGTCCCAAGCGCCGCGACATCGGCCATGGGGCGCTCGCCGAGCGCGCGCTCGTGCCGGTGATCCCCTCGATCGAGGACTTCCCCTACAGCGTGCGCGTGGTCTCCGACATCTTCGAATCGAACGGCTCCTCGTCGATGGCGTCGGTCTGCGGCAGCTCGCTGTCGCTGATGGACGCGGGCGTGCCGATCGAGCGGCCCGTCGCCGGCATCGCGATGGGGCTGATCAAGGAGGGCGACGACTACGTCGTGCTGACCGACATCGCAGGCGTGGAGGACCACCTCGGCGACATGGACTTCAAGGTCGCCGGCACCGAGCGCGGCATCACGGCGCTGCAGATGGACATCAAGATCTCCGGCGTCACCTTCGACATCCTGCGTGACGCGCTGACGCAGGCGCACGAGGCGCGCCACTTCATCCTCGGCAAGATGGCCGAGGTGATCGCCGCGCCGCGCGAGCAGCTCAGCCTGTACGCGCCGCGAATCGAGAAGATCAAGATCGACCCCAGCCAGATCGGCCTGCTGATCGGCAAGGGCGGCGAGACGATCCGCGGCCTGTGCGAGGAGTTCGAGTCCCAGATCGACGTCAACGACGACGGCCAGGTGCTGATCTACTCCGCCAACGGCGAGCTCGCTGACGCGCTCGTCGAGCGGATTCGCACGATGATGAAGGAGGTCGAGATCGGCGACGAGTACCAGGGCAAGGTCGTCAAGACGACCACCTTCGGGGCCTTCATCGAGCTCTCCAAGGGCACCGACGGCCTGCTGCACATCTCCAACGTCTCGCCCGGCAACCGGGTCGACACGGTCGAGGAGGTGCTCAGCAAGGGCGACGAGATCACCGTCCGCGTTGTCGAGGTCGACCGCGAGCGCGGCCGCATCGGCGTGCGCCGAAGCGATGATCCCGAGGTCGCCGGCAAGTCCGTCGAGGAGCTCGCCACGCTGACGAGCGGCGGCGGCGGAGGCGGCGGCGACCGCGGTCCGCGCCGTCCGCGCGAGGGCGGCGGCGGCGGCGGGCGAAACGGTGGCGCGCGCGGCTCCGGCCGCCCCCGCCACCGCGACAGCTAGCGGCCGGTCGCATCCCTGTGAGCAACGCGCACGTCATCACGGAGCTACCCGGTGGCGTGCGCGTCGTCACAGAGCGCGTGCCCGCGGTGCGCTCGGTCGCGCTCGGGTTCTGGATCGGCACGGGCTCGCGCACCGAGAGCGACAGCCAGGCGGGACTCTCGCACCTGCTCGAGCACATGCTGTTCCGTGGCACCGAGCGCTACCGCTCCGAGGAGATCGACCAGATCTTCGACGCGATGGGCGCCGAGCTGAACGCCGGCACCGGCAAGGAGATGACCTCCCTGTATGCGCGCGTGCTCGACGAGCATCTGGAGCGCGCCTTCGACGTGATGGCGCAGATGATCACAGTGCCCGCGATGGAGGGCCTCGCCGAGGAGCGCGAGGTCGTGCTCGAGGAGATCGCGATGTATGAGGACGATCCGCAGGAGCTGATCTTCGACGTGCTGGGCGAGACGATCTTCCCCGACGATGCGCTCGGACGCTCGACGCTCGGGCGCGCGCAGGTCGTTCGCGAAACGACGCGGGAGGAGCTGCTCGCCTTCCACCGCGAGCGCTACTTCGGTAGCAACATCGTGATCGCCGCGGCCGGCAGCGTCGAGCACGAGCGCGTGGTGGATTGGGCGCGGGGCGCCCGCAGCGCGCCCGAGTCGGGCCTCGACGCGGCTGCGCTCGCGCCGCCGGCGCCCGTCCAGGCCGCGGGCAGCGCGCGCTTTCGCGTGCGCGACACCGAGCAGTACCACGTGACCGTCGGCGCCACGGGCCTCGCGCGCGACGACGAGCGCCGCTACGCGCTGCGCGTGCTCGACAGCATCCTCGGGGGCACCTCCTCGTCGCGCCTGTTCCAGGCGGTCCGCGAGCAGCGCGGCCTCGCCTACGCCGTCTTCAGCTTCCAGAGCCTCTACCGCGACACCGGCCAGATCGGCCTCTACGTCGGTACGCGGCCGGAGAACCTGGCCGAGGTCTGCGAGGTGCTCGCCGGCGAGCTCGCACGGATCCGCGAGGAGCCGGTCAGCGCCGAGGAGCTGTTGCGCGCGAAGGACAACGTGAAGGGGCGGATCGTGCTCGCGCTCGAGTCGACCGGTGCGCGGATGGACCGTCTGGGGTCGGCGGTGCTGGCCGGCATGCCGATCCTCGAGCTCGACGAGACGATCGAGCGCATCGAGGCGGTCGACGCCGGCCAGATCGGCGCGATCGCCGCCGAGCTGCTCGCCCCCGAGCGCCTGTGTTCGGCGGCGATCGGTCCCGACGAGGAGGTATTCCGCGCCGCGATCGCGCCGCTCACGCCGGCGCTCGCGGAGGCCTCGTGATCGCAGTCGGCGTGGCGGGCGCCGCCGGGCGGATGGGGATCGCGACGTGCGCCGCGATCGAGGGCGCGGCGGACATGGAGCTGCGAGGGCGCGCCGACCCGGCGCTCGGAGTCGAGCTTGGCGCGATTCTTGGCGACTGCGACGTGCTGGTGGACTTCACGACGCCGGGCGAGGCGCTGGGTAACGCGCGTGCCGCAGTCGCCGCCGGCGTGCACGTGGTGATCGGAACGACCGGGTTCGATCTGGCCGCGCTCGAGGAACTGCGCGGCGCGAACGTGTTCGCAGCGCCGAACTTCGCGATCGGCGCGGTGCTGATGATGCGCTTCGCCGCGCAGGCTGCGGTGCACATGGCGGCGGCCGAGATCATCGAGTTCCACCACGCGGCCAAGATCGACGCGCCAAGCGGCACCGCCGCGCGCACCGCCGAGCTGATGGCCGCCGCGAGCTCTCGCCCGGCGCCGCCGATCCACTCGGTTCGCCTGCCCGGCCTGCTCGCGCACCAGGAGGTCATCCTCGGCGACCTCGGGCAGACGCTGACGATCCGCCACGACTCGATCTCGCGCGAGTCGTTCATGCCTGGTGTGCTGCTCGCCGTGCGCCGCGTCGGGACGCTTGAGCGATCGCCCCTGATCGGGCTCGAGGCGCTCCTATTCGAGGCCTGAGCGCGGCGGCGCCCCGGGGCTCCGGCGGGCAGGGCCGCCTGAGATACTGAGCAGGCATGCCCGATCTCGGCACCGTGATAACCGCCATCGTGACGCCGTTCGACGAGCGGCTGCGCGTCGACGAGGACGCCTTCGTCGCGCTGATGCACCACCTCGCCGCCAACGGCTCGGACGGCTTCGTCGTCTGCGGCACAACCGGCGAGGCCTCGACACTGACCGACGAGGAGCATCTCGGGCTGGTCGGCCTGGCGGTGCGCGAGCGCCCCGAGGGCGTCACGATCATCGCCGGCGCCGGCTCCAACGACACCGCGCATGCGATCGCGCTGACGGCGGCGGCGTGCGAGCTGGGCGTGGACGCGGTGCTGTCGGTCACGCCCTATTACAACCGCCCGAGCCGGCGCGGCATCCTCGCCCATTTCGCGGCCGTCGCGGCCGCCAGCTCGGTCCCGGTCGTGCTCTACAACATCCCTTCGCGCACCGCCACCGACATGCCCAACGACCTGCTCTCGCAGCTCGCCCAGATCGAGCGGATCGACTTCGTCAAGCAGAGCAACGAGGCGAACCTCGCCAGCGTCGACGGCCTGCGCGTCTACGCCGGCAACGACGACCTGTTCGCGCGCACACTCGACATGGGGGAGCCCGGCGGGATCCTCGTCGCGAGCCACATCGTCGGCCCGCAGATGCGCCGGATGGTCGAGGAGCCCGATCAGCGCTGGGCGATTGACGCCACCCTCCAGGACGTTTACCGCACGCTGTTTTTGACCGCCAGCCCGACCTGCACCAAGGCGGCGCTGGAGCTGCTCGGACACCGCGTCGGCGGCCTGCGGCTGCCGATGGTCGAGGCCGACGAGGCCGAGCGTGACGCCGTGCGCGAGATGCTGGTCCGCCAGGGCCTGCTGGGGCATGTGACCGCGTGAGCGTCCTGCGCGTGCTGCCGCTCGGCGGCCTGGGGGAGATCGGCAAGAACATGACGGTCTTCGAGTACGAGGACCGGATCGTCGTCGTGGACGTGGGTCTGCGCTTCCCGACGCCGGAGATGCTCGGCATCGACCTGGTGCTGCCGGACTTCTCCTACCTGCGCGGGCGCGTCGACGACATCGAGGCGATCGTCGTCACGCACGGCCACGAAGACCATCTCGGCGCGCTGCCGTGGGTGCTGCGCGAGCTCGGTGCTGCCAACGCGCCGCCGGTCTACGGGCGCCCGCTGACGATGGCAATGGGACGCTCGAAGCTCGAGGAGCACAAGCTGCGCGAAGTGCGCCTGACCGACCTCGACGACGGCGAGGAGCTCGAGCTCGGTCCGTTCTCGCTCGAGCTGATCCACATGACCCACTCGATCCCCGACGCCAGCGCGGTCGCGCTCACCTGCGAGGTCGGCACGGTGCTGGTGACGGGCGACTACAAGTTCGACCAGACGCCCGTGGACGGCCAGGCGGCGGACATGTCGCGCCTCGCACAGCTCGGCGCGGAAGGCGTGCTGCTTTTGTGCGGCGACTCGACCAACGCCGACCGGCCGGGCTTCTCGCCCTCGGAATCGGTCGTCGGACCGCATCTCGAGGAGGTCTTCGCGCGCGCGCCGGGGCGTGTGATCGTGACGAGCTTCGCCTCCAACATCCATCGCGTCCAGCAGGTCATCGACGCTGCCGTGGCGCTTGACCGCAAGGTCGCCCTGGTCGGGCGCTCGATGCGCAAGAACGTCGCGATCGGCGGCCAACTCGGCCACATCGAGATCCCCGACGGGCTGATCATCACGCCGCGCGAGATCGACGACTTCCCCGACGAGCGGATGATCATCATCTCGACCGGCTCGCAGGGGGAGCCGCTGTCGGCGCTGCGCCGGATGGCCTACCGCGACCATCCGCAGGTCAAGCTGCACGACGGCGACACCGTCGTCTTCTCGGCCACGCCGGTCCCCGGCAACGAGCGCGCGGTCAACGACACGATCGACCGGCTCTACCACATCGGCTGCGAGGTGATCACGACCGCCGACGCCCAGGTCCACGCCTCGGGTCACGGCTACGCGGAGGAGCTGAAGCTGATGCTCAACCTCACCAAGCCGCGCTTCGTCATGCCCTTCCACGGCGACTTCAAGCGGCTGAAGCTGCACGGGCGGCTCGCCGAGGCCGTGGGCATCGCGCCGGAGGCGATCTTCTGCGGCGAGAACGGCGCCGTGCTCGAACTCGACGCGCGGGGCGCCCGCTTTGGCAAGCCAGAGAACGCCGGGATGATCTTCGTCGACGGCGTCGACATCGGTGACGTCGCCGACTCCGCGCTGCGCGACCGCCGCATGCTCTCCGCCGACGGGATCTTCATCGTCGTCGCGACCATCTCCGAGCAGGACGGGGGCTCCGTCGCCGAACCCGAGGTGATCTTCCGCGGCGTCGCCTTCCTCGACGAGGCCGGCCAGCTCGTGGACGAGATCAAGGACACCGTCGAGGATTCACTCGACCGCGCCGCCGGCGAGGGCGTGCGCGACATCGAGCGCCTCCAGCAGATCCTGCACGACCACCTGGCCGCCCTGGTGTATGAGCGGCTGAAGCGCCGTCCCATGGTGCTTCCGGTTGTTGTCGAAGTCTGACGACTTCGACAACAATCCTCAGGTTCTCGAGACGGCCTTGACCGTGCCGGCGCCGCGTTCCTGACCGGGTGCCTGTTCTCGGCCGGCTGCGCCGGCCTGTGGGGCCGCAGTCCTCGGCCGGCTGCGCCGGCCTGCGGGCTTCGCTGCTTTACGCGGTGGGCGTTGGGGTGAGCGGCTCGTTCGGGACGCCGTCGGGCGCTGCCGGGGGTTCGGTCTGGGGCTGCTCGGTGGCGGCGGGAGCTAGGCGGACCGTGAAGCGGGCGCCGCCGTGGGGGGAGTCGTCGGCCTCGACGGTGCCGCCGTGGGCCTGGGCCACGGCGGCGACGATCGCGAGGCCGAGGCCGAACGAGCCGCCGCGGTCGCCGGAGCCGCGGACGAAGCGCGCGAAGAGCTTGGGCCGAAGCTCCGGCGGGATGCCAGGACCGTCGTCGGCGACGACGAGTTCGGCGAAGCCGTCGGGTAGCGGCCGCGTGCTGGCTGTGACGCGGGTGCTGGGCGGCGTGTGGCGCAACGCGTTCTCGAGCAGGTTGGTCACGACGCGCTGAAGGTCGTCGCGGTTGCCGACCAGCGGCGTCGGTGAAACGTCGAGGTCGACGACGTGCTCGCGGCTGACCGACTCGAGTTCGCTGGCCGCGTCGATCACGATCTCGGCGAGGTCCAGCGGCTGGCTGACCGGCGCCTGCCCGGCGTCGGTGCGGGCCAGCAGCAGCAGGTCGCCGACCAGCCTTCGCATGCGCTTGGTCGAGCGCAGCGCGGACTCGGCGGCGTCTCGGTCGGCGCCCTTCAACGAATCGACGAGCAGTTCGAGGTTGGCGAGCACGCTCGTCAGCGGCGTGCGCAGCTCGTGCGAGGCGTCGGCCACGAAGGCGCGCTGGCGCTCCAGTGTCGCCTCGGTCTCATCGCGCGCTTCGCTGAGCGATGCGAGCATCCCGCTCAGCGTCCGCGACAGCTCGGCCACCTCGTCGTCGGCGACCGGCTCAGGCAGGGTGCGGTCGGGATCGCGCGTGCGCTCGATCTCGCTTGCCGCGGCTGTGAGGTCGGCGATCGGAGCGATCGCGCGGCGAGCCACGAGTGAACCGGCGCCAAACGCCAGGGCCGTGCCGATCAGCGCACCGAGGAAGAGGATCAGCTGCAGTCCCGCGATCGCGCTGTCCACCGAGCCGAGCGGCTGGGCGTACTGGAGGTACCCGCCGGCGCCGCTCCCGCCGCGGAATGTGACCGGGATCGTCACGACGCGGTAGCCGTTGAAGTTCGTCGCCGTCGGGTCGCCGTCCGAGTCCGCCTGCTGGCGGAGTGGATCGCCGAGTTTGGGCACGTTGTCGGGGCGCGGTGCGATGACGGTCGTCCCGTCGAGCGAGAGCAGTCGCGCCACGGCGCCTACGGAGCCGTTGTAGCCGGCCAGGCTTGGTTGCACGACAACCTTGGTACCAACCGTCACGAACTGCACGAAACGCACGAACTGCTCGGCGTTCGTGAGAACCTCGGTGTTGAACTCGGCACGCTGGCGATGGGCGTTGACCCGGCCGACGACCACGGCGAACAGCGCCAGGATCACGAACGCTACGGCGGCCACGCTGACGGCCAGTCGCACCCTGATCGGCAGCCGCGACAGCGGCCGGCCGAGCTTCTGACTAGGCCCGGAGGACGTAGCCGGCTCCGCGGATCGTATGGAGCAGGCGCGGTTCACCGCCGGCTTCGAGCTTGCGGCGCAGGTTCGACACGAAGACCTCGATCGTGTTCGTTGTCGAGAAGGGGTCGTAGCCCCAGACCTCATCGAGCAGGCGCTGGCGCGAGATCACGATCCGCTCGTTGCGCAGCAGGTACTCGAGCAGTTCGAACTCGCGCTGGGTGAGCTCGATCTCACGCTCGTCGCGGTGCACCTCGTGCGTGTCGGGGTTGAGGCTGAGATCCGCGACCCGCAGCGGGGCGCTGCCGCGCGGCGGCGTGCGACGCAGCAGCGCGCGGATCCGGGCGAGCAGCTCCTGGCGCTCGAACGGCTTCACGAGATAGTCGTCGGCGCCGGCGTCCAGGCCGATCACCCGCGCCTCGACCGCGTCGCGGGCCGTCAACATCAGGATCGGGACCTTGTCGTCGCGGCGCAGCTCCCGCGCGACCTCGATCCCGTCGATCTTCGGCAGCCCGAGATCGAGGATCACGACGTCGGGGAGGAAGGCATTGGCCTCATCGAGCGCGACCTGGCCGTCGGCGGCGATTCTCACGTCGTAGCCCTCGAGCCGCAGCGACCGCTGCAGCACGTCGGCGATGTCGCCGTCGTCCTCTACTACAAGTACGCGTGGGGAGCGTTCGAAGTCAGCCATTTCCAGCGATGTTAGGGCAGCCGGCGGCCGATCGGACCGATATTTAGGCCGCATTGAGGGCGCCTGGCGTTTCGCGTCGGCTCCGCGTGGCAGGCAAACGCGCCGCGGCGTCGAATGGGCGGGCGATGGCTGTCATTCGCAAGAGTGCTGCGCGTACGCCGGCGCGGCGCAAGCGTGGCGCTCCGGCGCGCGGGCGCCGGAGCAGCGCCCGACGCGGACGACGGCCGCGGTTTCGCTTCCAGCAGCGGCATTTCGATGTGCTCGGGCTCGCCGTCGTCGCGGTCGGCGTGCTGCTCGGTTTCGTGCTCTACGCGCACTGGGACGGCGGCCGCGCCGGCGACTGGCTGGCCAAGGGCCTGGCCTGGCTGATCGGGGAAGCGCGGCTCGGCGTCCCGGTCGCGCTTGCGGCGGCCGGCAGCCTGATGTGGATGCGCCCGCTGCTCGCGACGGTAAAGCCGTTTCGCGCCGGCGCGTTGCTGCTGTTCGCAGCCGGGGCGCTTGGCCTGGCCGGGAACGGCCCGCGGCATGGGTTCTGGTCGGCGTCCTACTTCAGGGTCCACGGCGGGATCCTCGGCCAGAGCGAGCTGTGGGCGGCCTCGCGGCTGATCGGCACGACCGGGGCGCACATCCTCGCCGTTTTCCTCGTCCTCGCGGGCATCGTCCTTCTCTCCGGCGGCTCGCTGGCGGCGGCCATCCGCCATGGCGGCGTTCGCCTGGCGCAGGCCGCGCGCGAGCGACGCCAGGCTGCGGCGGCGGGAAGGGGAGCGCAGCGCGTGGTCCCGCCGGATCCCGGCCCGCGCGAACTGGTCGTGCGGGCGACGCATGTCGAGGCGCCGGCGGTCGAGGTGGCGGACTTCCCCGACATCGACGTCGAACCTGAGCTCGAGGCGGCCGAGGTCGACTTCTCGCCGCCCGAGCACGAACCCGCTGTGCACCGCGCTGCGGTCGACCCGGACCAGCTGACACCCCAGGGGCGCTTCCGCGCCGCTGTGACGGACGACCCGAGCTACCAGTGGCGGCTGCCCAAGCCGAAGCTGCTGACGCGCTCCAGCGCCGAGCAGGTGCGCCCCGACACGGCCGGTCAGGAGAAGGTCGCCGCAGGCCTGCTCGAGGCGCTCGGACACTTCGGTGTCGCGGCGAAGGTGATCGGCACCGTCACGGGACCGCACATCACTCGCTACGAGTTGCGCCTCGCTCCTGGGATCAAGGTTTCGAAGGTCGCCAACCTCAAGGACGACCTCGCGTACGCGCTCGCCGCCACGGATGTGCGCATCCTGGCGCCGATTCCGGGCAAGCAGGCGGTCGGCGTCGAGGTGCCCAACGCCCGCCGGCGGATCGTTCGTCTCGGCGACGTCTACCAGGAGCCTCCGGGTGACTGGTCCCCGCTCACCGTGTGGCTCGGCAAGGACGTCTCCGGGCACGCGATCGGCGCCGATCTGGCGAAGATGCCGCACCTGCTCGTGGCCGGCACGACCGGCGCGGGCAAGTCCGGCTCGGTGAACGCGATGCTGGCGAGCATCCTGCTGCGGGCGACTCCTCACGACGTGCGTCTGGTCCTGATCGATCCCAAGCAGGTGGAGCTGAATCACTACGAGTCGATCCCGCACCTGCTCACGCCGGTGATCACGAACCCCCGGATGGCCGCAAACGCGCTCGGCAACCTCGTTCGGGAGATGGAGCAGCGCTACGGCATGATGTCGCTGGCGCGGACCCGCTCACTGGTCGAGCTCAACCGCTACCGGATCGGTCGCGGCGATCCGCCGATCCCCTACATCCTTTGCGTGATCGATGAGCTGGCGGACCTGATGATGGTCGCGCCGGCCGACGTCGAGACGGCGATCATCCGTCTCGCTCAGAAGGCCCGGGCGGTGGGCATCCACCTCGTGCTCGCGACGCAGTCGCCGCGCGTGGATGTGATCACGGGCCTGATCAAGGCCAACGTCCCCTCGCGGATCGCCTTCGCCGTCTCCTCGCAGACCGACTCCCGGGTGATCCTCGACCAGAACGGCGCGGAGTCGCTGCTGGGCGCGGGGGACATGCTGTTCTCGCCGATCGGCTCATCCGCCCTGCAGCGGATCCAGGGCGCCTACATCGACGAGGCCCAGATCGCCGCGCTGACCGATTTCTGGCGGCGCCAGGGCGCGCCGGAGTTCCGCGCCGAGCTGCTCTCCGAACTCGAGGCCGAGCCCGCGCCGGAGGGCGACGAGGATGGCTTCGATCCGGACGAGGATCCGCTGCTCGAGGACGCGATCGCCCTGGTGGTCGAAATGGGGACCGCTTCGACCTCGATGCTGCAGCGCCGTTTGCGGCTCGGCTACACGCGTGCCGGGCGCGTGATCGACATGCTCGAACGCCGCGGAATCATCTCGGGTTACGAGGGCTCCAAGCCGCGCCAGGTGCTCGTCTCGGAGGCCGACCTGCCGGCCGTGATCGCGGCGCTGGGCGCGCGTGCGCGGGGCGGCGAGGCGGCCGTACCCTCCGAGCCGCAGTAGCGCTATACGCTTCGGCGTCGAGATGGCAGATATCGGCGCGACGCTCAGGGAGGCACGGATGCGTGAGCACCGTGACATCGCCGAGTTCGAGGCGCGCACGAAGATCCGTGCCAAATATCTGCGGGCGCTTGAGGACGAAGAGTGGGGACTGCTTCCCGGCTATACCTTCGCCAAGGCCTTCCTGCGCACCTACGCGGACATGCTCGGCCTCGACGGGCGCGTGCTGGTGGACGAGTTCAAGCGCCAGTACCAGGATCCGTCGGAGCTCGAGCTGGCGCCCGTCCTGCCGAGCCGTGGCGAGGGCAGGCGCAACCGGGAACGGGGGCCCGATTCCGCCCGCGATCGCGACCGCGGACGCACCCGGCGCCCCGGCGGCCCCTCTTCGCGCGTGCTGGCGGTCGCGCTGCTGGTCGTCCTGCTCGCCGCCGCGCTGTTCGTCGTGCACGAGCTGCGCAAGAAGAGCCCGGCCGGCGGGTCGACCTCGACGACCAGCACAACGAGCAGCCGCTCGAAGTCCCGCAAGAAGCCCGCCGCGCCGCGGCGCGTCGCGCTCGCGCTGGTC
>JBEKSK010000022.1:0-16276 GCA_049517155.1 Solirubrobacteraceae bacterium | reverse complement strand
CGGCCCCCACCCGCCGCCCGCCCCGCGAGCGCTAAGCGATCCTGAAGCGGTCGGTCGCGGGCGAGCGGTCGACGCCGCCCGGCCCGATCGCCCGCACGAACAGCTCGTAGCTCCCAGCCTTCAGATGCTTGAACGTGATCGATGAGCCGCAGGCCGCGTAGCTCGGCGCCGGCGGCTTGGCGCCCTTGCGCGCCGGCTCGCGCACCAGCGCGCACTCGTAACCGGTCGCGGCGCCGGTCGCCTTGAAGTGGAAGCTCGCGCGGCGGGCCGAGGAGTTGATCTGGGCGTCGACGAGCTTGGTGTTGGGTGCAGACTGCGCGGTGTGCGCGGACCCACCGCCGGGCGCCGCGCCGCCGCCACCCGTGGTCGTGCCGCCACCACCCGATGTGCCGCCGCCGGGTGGCGAGCCGCCGTTCACCGTGGCGACAACCGCCGTCTCGGCCGACGTCGCCGCAGTTCCGGCGCCTGTCGCGTTGCTCGCCGTCTCCACGACGCGGATCGTCGAGCCGGCGTCGGCGGCGGTGAGCGTGTAGGTCTGGGCGCTCGCACCCGCGATCGCGGTGCACGCGGCGCCCGCGGAGTTGCAGTCCTCCCACTGGTAGGCAAAGCCGGTCGGGCTGTTCGACCAGGAGCCGTTCACGTCGGTCAGCGTCTGGCCTTCGATGGCGGTGCCCGAGATCGTGGGCGGCGAGGTGTCGACGGGCGCCGGCGCCGGAGGGGGAACGGGGCTCGCTGTGCCGGAGCTCTCGTTGCCGACCAGGTCAACGGCGACGCACTGCGTCGTCGAGAAGCACGCCACGCTCGTCAGCGAGTTCATGCCCGGGAGCGGCTCGATCGTCCAGGCGGCCGGCGCCTGCGGATCGCCCTCGACCGCGTTGCCGAGCTGATCGACAGCGACACAATCGGTGCTGGACGGGCAGCTGATCGCCTCGAGCTGGGCGCCGGCGTCGATCGGCACGGCGGCCGGGGATCCCGGTGAAGCCGGGTCGAAGGTGACCTCGTTGCCGGCGTTGTCGACCGCGGTGCACTGGCTCGCCGAAGGACAAGCGATGGCAAGGAGACCGCCGGCGCCCTCGATCGTCGCCGTGGTCGGCGCGGCAGGCGAATCAGGGTCGAAGGTGATCTCCTGGCCGACGGAATTGACCGCCGTGCATTGCGCCGACGACGCACACGCCAGCTCCTCGAAGCCACCGCTGAGGCCGGCGATCGCGGTCGGCGTCGGCGTGCCCGGCGATTGCGGGTTGAACGTGACCTCCCGCCCGTGCGTGTCGATGGCGGTGCACTGAGTCAGTGATGGGCAGGCGGTGCCGATGATGCCCTGCGCGCCGCTGTCGACCTCGACGCCCGCGGGTGTGCCGGGCGAGGTGGGGTCGAACGTGAACGCCATTCCGTCCGGGTCGACGGTTGTGCATTGAGTGGCCGACGGACAGGCGACAGCGAAGAAGCTCCGGTCGGCGTCGATCTGGACCGGGGCCGGGGAGCCGGGGGAGGCGGGGTTGAACGTCCACTCGTTGCCGAGTGCGTCCACGGCGGTGCACTGACTCGCCGACGGACAGGCGACGCTCGTCAGCGAGCCGGAATGGTCGACCCTGACGGCGGCTGGTGTGCCCGGGGCGGCGGGGTCGAAGGTGATCTCGAAGCCGAAGTTTCCGACCGCGGTGCACTGGCCGGCGGTCGGGCACGCGATGGCGGCCGACTGCGCGACCGGAGGGTCGATCGTGACCGGCGCCGGCTTGCCGGGCGAGGCCGGGTCGAACGTGTACTCCTCACCCAGCACGTCGACCGCCGTGCATTGGGCGGCCGAGCCGCACGCCACCCCGAGCAGGCCGGCGCGGCTGTTCAGGGTCACCGGGGCCGGCGTGCCGGGCGAGGTGGGATCGAAGCTGACCTCCTCCCCCAAAGAGTCAACGGCGACACACTCACTCGCCGAGCATGTGATGGCGGTGACGCGGCCGCCGGCGTTGATCGCGGTGGCGCCCGGGGTGCTCGGGGAGGCGGGGTTGAACGTCACCTCGTGGCCGGTGCTGTCAGCCGCCGTGCACTGGCTCACCGACGGGCATGAGAGCGCCGTCAGCGATTGCGGAAAGGCCAGGCCGGAGTCGATCGTCACGGCGCTTGCACCAGCGGGCGAGGCCGGGTTGAACGTCAGCCGGCGACCGGACACGTCAACGGCGGTGCACTGGGTCGCCGACGGGCAGGCGACGGCGGTCAGCCCTGGAACCTCGGCGCCGCCGCCGTCGATCTCGACGGGAGCCGGCGTCCCGGGCGAGGACGGGTCGAACGTGACCTCGCGCCCGGAGCCATCGACCGCCGTGCACTGACCGATCGCCGGGCACGCGATGCCCGTGGAGATCGCACCGGCGTCGACCGTGACCGGTGCCGGTGTTCCGGGTGAGGCCGGGTCGAAGGTGATCTCCTGGCCGTAGACGTCGAGGGCCGTGCACTGAGTCGAGGTCGGACACGACACGGCGATCATGTTGCTGTTGACGCTCGGGTTGTCGTTGATGCGGACCGCGCCGGTCCACGAGAGCGCCGCCTGCGCGCCCGCCGGCGCC
The DNA here is from genome assembly GCA_049517155.1 of Solirubrobacteraceae bacterium. Lineage (GTDB taxonomy): Bacteria > Actinomycetota > Thermoleophilia > Solirubrobacterales > Solirubrobacteraceae > Palsa-513. The sequence continues at coordinate 13,721 of JBEKSK010000022.1, read as the reverse complement.
GCGAAGGCGACGAGCGCCAGCAGGGCGACCACGACCGCGACGAGGCGGCCACGGCCCGCTCGCCTCACGCTTTCGCCCGCCACACCCGACGCCGCCACTGCGCTCCTCGCATTCGATCGGCCCGCTGGACGTTCAGCGTAGCCGCGCAGCCGCGGGGCTGCGAGGTGCATTTCTCACCGAGGCGTCCGCGCGCCGCAGCCATTCCCCCACACCCCGGGGGCCCGAGCTGCGCGACGGGCGGGTCAACGCCACACCCGCCGCGCAAGCTCCGCCCCGCCCGCTGAGGGACCCCGGCCGATCAGCCCCTCCCCGCGCGCTCCACGGCAGCGAAGCAATCGCGGTGGAAGTGCTCGGCCCGCGGCAGCGGCAGGCTTGGTTCGGCGGCGCGCGAGCTTTCGCGCACCAAATCGCCGCTGCGCACGACGATCGGCTCGTACACGCCGATCACGTCGCCGCAATGCGCACAGCGCATCACCTCAAACGAGCGGGCTACGCTGCGGCCCGCCCGCTTGTCGTGGCGGCCTCGCTCACGTCCCTCACGTGCGCGGGACCGGGACACTGAACTGGTTTGCGCATGCTCATCACGGCTGGGGATCCTCAGTTTCGGGAACTCCAGACCGTAGCCGGATCGCGCCGGCCTGCCCTTCGCGTAAGCCCGCGAGCTTTCGCGGGAAACTACGTAGCGCCCGGCGCGCTATCGTCGCCCTCGTGGACCTCTACGAGGCGATGCGCGGGGCGCCCGCGACACGGCACTTCCGCCCGGACCCCGTCGATCACGCGGTGCTCGAGCGCGTGCTCGACGCCGCGCGCTTTGCCCCAAGCGGCGGCAACCGCCAGGGCTGGCGCGTGATCGCGGTCCAGGATGCGCAGACGCGCCGGGCGCTGCGCGACCTCTACCAGCCGCACTGGCGCGCCTACTTCGAGCACAGCGGCGCGGCAGCGGTGCTGGCGAGCCCGGGCGAGCACGACGCGACCCATGTGCGGGCGCTGCGCCGCTCCGACGACTTCGCCGACCGCCTGCACGAGGTGCCGCTGCACCTCGTCGTCTGCGTTCGGATCGCTGATTTGTTGATCACCGACGGGGAGCTTGACCGCCCGAGCATCGTCGGCGGCGCCTCGATCTACCCGTTCGTGCAGAACCTCCTGCTCGGCCTGCGCGCGGAGGGCCTCGGCGCGACGATGACGACGCTGCTGATCCCGGCGGAGCCCGCGGTCAAGCGGCTGCTCGCGATCCCCGCCGAGCTGGCGATCGCCGCCTACATCGCCGCCGGCCACCGCGCCGACCCCTGGCCGCGGGCGCTGCGCCGGCGCCCGGTCTCGGACTTCACCTACGCCGAGCGCTACGGCGAGGCGTTCTAGGGGCCTTGCCTGGGGGCGCATGCGCCCCCAGGCGAGTCGGTGCATGCACCGACTCGCGGGATGGTGCATGCACCATCCCGAACAGCGATCACTCCCTGGCGAACTCCGCAAGCGCCCGCTTGCCGCCGCCGACGATCGGCATCCCGTGCGCGAGCAGCAGCGTGTCGAAGTCCAGTTCGAGCAGGCGGCGGTAGGCGGCGCGCAGGCCCGCCTTGGTCTGCTCGGGGTCGTCCATCAGCTGGTCGGGCACGAAGGCGAGCTCCGACCCGTTCCAGTTGACGACGCCGTCGGCGCAGGCGAGCGCGGCGTGGGCGGGGATGTGCAGCGCCGTCTCGTCGGGGCAGATCGCGCCGACCTCGTACGCGAAGACGCCGCCGGGCAGCTCGTCGCCGAAGTCGAAGGCCTCGACCGGGCCGCGGCCCTCAACGGCTGCCAGGCCGCTTCGGATGCAGTGCACCTGCGTGGCGAAGGTCTCGTGCAGCAGCCAGGCGTCGCGGCTGTGGTGGCGGTTGCTGAGCAGCGCGTGCTCCGGGGGCCCGTGGGCCTCGAACCAGGCGAGTCCCTCCGGCGGCACGAGGACGTCGATCGCGACGCGCTCGGCCTGCAGGTAGTGGGAGGAGACGTTCTTGTCGATGCTCGGGTGGTGGGCCCGCCAGTGCCACAGGCCGGGGGAGATCTCCTGCACCGCCGCAGCCTACCGCGCGCCGCTGCGGGCGCCGGGTGCGACCGGAGTGCCGATCCGCAGCAGGTTGTTGCTCGGGTCAAACAGCGCGAACTCGCGCATCCGCCACGGCTTGTTCTCGGGCGGGGCGCCGAGGCGGGCGACGTTTCGCTCGCCGGCCCAGCGCTCGCGAAGGAGCGCCTCGCTGAGGTCCGGCTGCCACGGCGCGGCCGCGCCGGCGGCGGCGAACTCGCGGTAGAGCGCGCCTGAGTCGGCGACCTGGAGGTAGGCCGAGCCGGCACCCGAGAAGGGGTCGACGCCGGGCTGGTGGGTGAAATGCAGCTCGATCGCGCCGCGCTCGAGCATCGCGTAGCCCTCGTCGCTGCCGGCGCACAGGGTGAAGCCGAGCGCGGTGAAGAAGGCCGTCGTCAGTGCGACGTCGTGGCTTGGCAGGATCGGTGTTGCCGTCCCCGGCTCGGCGCCGCGCCCGACGGTCCCGGCCCAGGCGAGGCGCTCCATCAGCCGGCCGGCGATCGCCATGACGCCGCGCTCGGCTCGGTTGCACTCGAGCGCGAGCGCCGCGGCCAGCCAGGCGTCGCGCTGGCGCGCGTCGGCGACGAGCGTCTCGTTGCCGAGCTCGGTCAGCGCGATGCGAGAGCGGCGGGCATCGTCGTGGTCGCGCTCGCGGCTGACGAGGCCGGCGCGCTCCAGTTCGGCCAGCACCCTGGTCAGCGACTGGGGCGCGATCTGCTCGGCGGCCGCCAGCTCGCCCGGAGTGAGAGGCCCGCCGCGCTCGTAGAGGTGACCGAGCACATTCAGCTGTGACAGCGGCAGCGCGCTCGCCGGGCGCTCGGCGCGCAGTCGCCGCACGAGACTGGTTGCGCCGCGGCGCAGCGTGACCGCGTAGCGGTGCAGCTGCTCATCGGGGTCGATCGGTTGAAGAGGCGTCGACATTTGCTACGGAGAGCGTAGCGGTTTTTGCGGCGAGAGTCACCTTTTCAGGGTCCGGCTGCCAGCAGGCTCTACGGACGTCTTACCAATGGCCGCGGTGGACGACCTCATCGAACGGCTTGCGGTTGATCTTCGTCAGGGGTGCGAGCGGGCGCTCGGCGGGGTGGCCGAGGGCGATCAGATAGGCGCAGAAGCGGTCGGTCGGAAATCCGAGCAGCTGCCGCGCGAGGTCCTGGTCTCCGACCGCGGAGTGGCCCGAGCCGATGCCGAGGTCGGCGGCCTCGATCATGATCGACATCGTCGCCTGGCCCAGGTCGTACTGTGCGATCGACTGCTCGCGCTCGCCCTCGACCACCGGTGCGATCAGCGCGATCGTCGCCGCCGAGCCGGCGATGTGGCCGGCGCCCATCCACACCTTCGAGAGCTCCTGGAGCGCCTCGCGGTCGGTGACCACGACGAAGTCCCAGGGCTGCCAGTTGCGCGCGGACGGCGTCCGGCGCCCGGCCTCCAGAATCTGGTCGAGCTGCGCGGGCTCGATCGGCTCATCCGTATAGGCGCGCACGTTGCGTCGCGCGCGGATCGCGTCCCAGGTCTGCATGCGTTGCTCCTCTGTGTTCGGCGGCGGAGCTGCGAACGCTACAGACGTACGGCGATCAGCTCGCGGAGCTCCGCGGCGGCGCGGGCGACCGCGACGTTTCCGGCGGCGATCGTGTTGCCGCGCGCGAAGAAGCCGTGCGGCTGGTCCTCGTAGTGGTGAAGTGAGAGCTGGTTGCCGGCCTCGCGCAGGCGCTGCGCGTAGAAGAGTGAATCGTCGCGCAGCGGGTCGTACTCGGCGACGACGACGATCGCCGGCGGCAGGTTGCTGAGGTCGGGTGTGCGCAGCGGCGCGAGCTCGGGGTTGATCAGGTCGGCGGCATCGCGGGCGTAGCAGTCGAAGAACCAGGCCATCGAGCGCGTGCCGAGCAACGGCAGCTCCGGGTTGCCGTGCTCGCGGTAGGAGGGAGTCGTCAGGTCGCTGTCGGTGATCGGGTAGACCAGCAGCTGCGCGGTCAGCTCGGGCCCGCCGCGGTCGCGCGAGCGGATTGCGCAGACCGCTGCGAGGTTGCCCCCGGCGCTGTCGCCGCCGATCACGAGTGGCCCCGCGTCCTCCAGCGCGGCGGCCCATTGCAGCGCGTCGAAGCAGTCGTCGAGGGCGACCGGGAAGCGATGCTCTGGCGCCGGGCGGTAGTCGAGCGCGAGGACCGTCGCGCCGGACTCGTTGGCGAGCAGGCGGCACATCGCGTCGGTCAGGGCGAGCCCGTCGAGCACCCAGCCGCCGCCGTGGCACCAGACGATCGTGCCGCGGGCGCCGTGTGGCTGGTACTCGCGTGCGGCAAGCTGCGCGCCGGGCACGGGGATCGTCAGCTCGCGCACCTGCGCGACGTCGGGGCCCGGGCCGTTGGCGGCTGCGCCGGCGCTCGCTCCCGCCCGCGCCTGCGCGAGGGTCAGCTCGTAGACGGGTGGCGCGCCCAGCGCCTGCGCGCGCTCATAGAACTCGCGCGCCTGGGGGTCAAGCGGCTTGCGGGCGCCGCCGGCGGCGCTCACGCGCCACCCCGCCGGAGGCTGGGCGGCGCGACCGGGACGCCTGGGCGGTGGCGACGCTGCGAGTGCACCGCCCGATTATGCCAACGAGCCGGCGCCCCATGGATGGAGCGCCGGCTCGTTGTGCTGCTGCCCTGGGCGAATGCGCGGCTCAGGGCCGCAGCCGCTTACTGCTGCGCGTGCTGGACTTCCTGCTCGCGGGCGGCCGAGGACTGCTCGGCGTCGAAGGCGACGCCGCGGGCGACGATCAGGACGTTCGAGGTCGTGGTCTCGACGACGTACTCGTTGGCTGCGGTGACGCTGACCTGTCCGGTCGGCGTGCCCGGGCGCGAGCCGACGACGAGCAGGTCGACGCCCTCCTGTGAGGGCAGCGCAAGGCTCGTGCCGGCGCGGGAGGCGAGCTGCTCGGCGGTCGTGCGGGCGGCGTCATCGACCTCGCCACCGGCGAGGGCGATCGTGCGCAGGGAGGCGTCGGTGCGGTTGCGCAGGCCGGCGGCCGCGATCGCGATCGAAACGGGTCCGCCCTCCATCAGGCGCACGGCCGAGCGGCCGGGCTGGACGTGCCCCGGAGCGGTGTGCCAGTCGGAGCCGAACACGAGCAGGTCGGCGTTCTCGCGCTGGGCGAGCTGGCGCAGGCCGTCGCCGGTCGAGCCGCTGAGGACCACGTGGCGGCCGACCTCGGGATGACCGAGCCACTGCGCGCCGCGCTCGAGCAGCTGCTCGGCATGGTTCTGCGCTGCCTGCTCGGCGGCCGCGTCGGCCTCCTCGCTGTGGCGGACGTAAGCGAGCGAGACGCGCGAGCCGGCGTCGCCGAAGAGCTTCCCGAGCGCCAGGGCGTCATGGTCGTTGTCGGTGCCATCGTAGGAGACGATCACATGGGTTTGCATTTGGTGATTCCTTACTTGAAAGGGGTGTTGCCCGGGCGGGTACTGCATCAGGACCGGGCTCTTGTACTGTTTTTCTACTACGCAGCATCCCACTCTCCTGCCATCAGTTCAAGTAACGTTTGTGATATGACCCAGTAGTCGGGCTAATGCTTAACGTCAACCGTCTGCGCATCCTCATCGAGGTCGCCAACCGCGGCTCCTTCTCGGCGGCCGCCGACGCCCTCTCCTACACGCAGTCCGCCGTCTCCCAGCAGATCGCGGCGCTTGAGGCCGAGACGGGCGTGACGCTGCTCGAGCGCCTGCCGCGCGGCGTGCGGCTGACGCCGGCGGGCCAGGTGCTGCTCAGCTACGCCGAGGGGATCATCGCCCGCCTGCACGCCGCGGAGGCCGAGATGGCCGCGATCGCCGGCCTGCGCGGCGGCCAGCTGCGGATGGCGTCCTTCCCGACCGCCGGTGCGACGCTGATGCCGCTGGCGATCGCGATCTTCCGCGCCCAGCACCCCGAGGTCGAGCTGTCGCTCGCCGAGGGCGAGCCCGAGGAGATCGCGCCGCGGCTGTCAGCCGGCGAGTTCGACATCGCGCTGCTGTTCGAGTTCGAGGGGACCAGCCAGTCGCTCGGCCCCGAGCTCAGCCGCCTCGGCCTGTTCGAGGATCCGATGTTCCTGGTGCTGCCGGCCGACCACGCGCTCGCCAACCGGCGCACCCTGCGGCTCGAGAACCTGCGCGCCGAGGCCTGGATCCAGACCTCCGCATCGAGCCCCTGCGCACGCCACGTCGTGCGCTCCTGCCACGCCGCAGGTTTTGAGCCGATCGTCTCCTTCGAGAGCGACGACTACCAGACCGTGCAGGGCCTCGTCGCCGCCGGCGTCGGCGTCGCGCTGATCCCCAAGCTCGCACTCGCGGGCGCGCGCGAGGACATCGCGATCCGCGCCCTCTCGCCGGCGAGCCCGGTGCGCGAGGTGGTGGCGGCGACGCCCGACGGCACGCGCCTGACCGCCGCGGCCGCGGCGATGCGCCAGATCCTCACCGACGTGTCCTCGCGCTTCGTCGGGCCCGACATCGTCTGAGGCGCGGCGGTTGGCGGGTGGTGCGGGGGCGGGGCCGGGGCGGTGCGCCCGCGGTGCGCCCGCGCTCGCGCTCGCACTCGGGCCGGGGACGCCGCGCGGTGTCCTCGCGCTCGGGCTCGGGCCGGGCCGGCCACGCCGCGAGGGCGTGCGATCAGGGCTGGGCGGGCACGCCGCGCACGGCGTGCTCGTGCGGCGCCGGCACGGTCCGGCGCCGGCGCGCAAGCACCCGGACGAACGCCAGCTGGACCGCGAAGGCGAGTGCGACCGTGCCCGCCCCGGCGAGCACGTCCAGCAGGTAGTGATTGCCCGTCCCCAGCACGACGAAGCAGGTCAGGACCGGGTAGGCGAGCGCGATCGTCCTGATCACGGCGCGCCGCGTCAGGGCCCAGACACCGATCGCCGACCAGATCGCCCAGGCGACGTGCAACGAGGGCATCGCGGCGAACTGGTCGGCGTCATGCACCAGCGCGCCGCTGTGCCAGGAAACCAGCGCGTGCGCGCGAGCGATCACGTCGATGTAGCCGAGGCCGGGGAACAGGCGCGGCGGCGCCAGCGGGTAGCGCCAGAAGACGACGAAGGCGATCAGGTTGATGATCACCAGCAGCGTGCGCAGGCGGACGTAGCGTCCCGGCAGGCGCCACCACAGGAGCACGAGCACGGCGAAGGTGACGACCGCGTGCGCGAAGAAGTAGTCGTAGGAGGCGATCAGCGCGATCGTCGCGTGCGCTGCCAGCCAGTGGTTGATCGACAGCTCGGGGTTGATTCCCAGCGCGCGCTCGAAGTGCAGAACGCCGCGGGCGTCGTCGAACGCGAGTGCGCGGCGAACCGGCGCGAAGTCGTTGATCACGTCGTAGAGCCAGAACAGCCAGGCGACGATCGCCAGCTCGATCCACAGCGGCGCACGCCCGTCGGCGCGCCGCCCGACGCGCCCCCAGACGCGTCCGGCCCAGCTTCGCCGCACGCCGACCGCCACCTTGACCCCGTCCATCGAATAGATCATCAAGCATCGCGCGCACCGGCGCACGCGCGACTCGCATTCTGGGCGCGTTTCGGCTCGCCGCTAGAGAATTTCGCGCAGCGTGTCGCGGCCGGCGTTGCCGCCGCTCAGCACGATCAGGTGGCGCTCGCCGTCGTGCTCGCGAAGCGAGCCCGCGAGCGCCAGCGCGGCCGCGCCCTCGATCGCGAGGTGGTGCTCGAGCAGCGCGACGCGCATCGCCGCCGCGATCTCCGCCTCGCTGATCAGCTCAAAGCTCGTCACGAGAGCGGCGGCGATCGCGATCGTGACCGAGCCCTCCTCGATGTTGCCGGCGGTCGCGTCGGCCAGCGTCGGGCGGACCTGCGAGTGCACGGCGTGCCCCGCCGCGACCGCGTCGGCCAGCGCCGGCGACGCCGCCGGCAGGCAGCCGATGATCCGGCAGCGCGGCCAGCGCTCGCGGACCGCGAGCGCGATGCCGCCGATCAGGCCGCCGCCGCCGACGGCCACGAACAGCGCATCGGGGGCGGCGCCGGGGAGCTCGTCGAGCAGCTCGAGGCCGAGCGTGGCCTGCCCGAGGATCACCCGCGGGTCGTTGTAGGGGGCAATCAGCAGCGCGCCGGGGGTCTGCTCGGCCGCCTCGCGGGCCGCCAGCTCGGCCGCCAGCGGGTCACCGGCCAGCTCGACCAGCTCGACCCCGGCTGCGCGCAGCCGCGCGAGCTTGGCCGCCGCGGCGGTGGCCGGGACGAAGACGCGGCAGCGCAGACGGAGCGTTCGCGCCAGCGCGGCCACGGCGAGCCCGTGGTTGCCGGTCGAGGCCGCGATCACCTCTCGCGGCAGTTCCCCGGAGGTCAGCGCGGAGGCGGCGCCGCGGATCTTGAACGAGCCGGTGCGCTGGAGGCTCTCGAGCTTGACGAGGCGCCGTGGCTCGCTGCGCGCGAGGCCGCCCGGCGACCCCGGGTCGAGCTCGAGCAGCGGCGTTGCGCGCACGAAACGCGCGATTCGCGCCCGCGTCTCCTGCGCCGCAGCGTGCGTGCGGCCCAGGTCGCTCTCGAGCGGCCAGTCGATCACGTCGCGGGGAGCGCCAGCGCGCCGGCGAGCGCGGCGCCGGCGCCGTCCAACGCCGGCTCACCGTGTGAGACGAGGACCAGTTGCACGTCGCGTTCGCACAGCGGCAGGAGCGCGGCGCGCAGATCGGCTTGCGTGGGCGGCGCTGCGCCGGGCGGGCTCAGGTCGTCGAGCCACGACTGCGGGCAGAGCGCCAGCGCGCCGCCGCGGGCGCCGATCAGGCTGTCGCCGGGCACGAGCGCGCGGTGCGCGGGGATCCAATAGACCGTCTCGCCGAACCCGGCGAGCGGATGGGCGCTCACGGCAGCGGGGAGGTCCGTGCGCGTGGCGTAGCGGGCGATGACCTCATCGCGACTGCGCCGGTGGTAGGCGATCGTCTCAAGCGCGCTGACCTCGCGGTCGCGGCAGCGCTCGTCGGCCCAGCGCCAGAACGCGGTCGAATCCTCCGCCGGCACCAGCGGGTCGATGAAGACGGCGCTTGACCCGGTCGTGTAGAGCAGGCAGCCAACCTCGCGCGGCCAGACGGTGGGGCTGCCGTCATCCTCGGTCGCATGCCATTGCGGGTGTGGCGCGCTCCAGCGCCACAGGCCGGGTCGCAACTCGACTGGCATCGGCATGCGCGGAGCCTAACGCCGGCACGCGCGCCGGCGCGGGGGCGGGTCGGCCTGGGCACCCGTGGGTCGGGCGCCGCGCCGGTCAGGCGGTCCGCATCGCGCGCTCGCGGGCGCGCTGGCGAACGCTCGTCACTCCCCACCACAGCGCGAGTGCGCTCAGCGCGAACGGCAACACGATCGCCAGCGCGACCAGCGCGATCGCGAGGATCGCCTCGAGCGCGTGCAGCGCGCGGTTGAAGGCGGTCGTGAACGGTCCGGCGGAGGCGGCGTGCTTGGCGGCGCTCGCGCCGGCCACGACGCCGACCGCCAGCGTCGCCGTGTGCCCCTGGTTCGCGAGGCGGTCGATCTCGCGATGTTCGGCGGCGATTCGCGCTTCGAGGCGGTTCAGCTGCTTTTGGAGGCTCGTCTGCTGGGCCGCCGTCGCGGCTGTGGCGAGCTGCGCGAGCAGGGCGGAGCGCGTGGCGGCGTTGTCGGTGAGCCGCGCCTGCTCCTGGTTGTAGCTGTTGGTGATGTCGTTGGTGCTCTGGTTCAGCGCACGCACGCTCGCGAGCGCGGAGAGCGTGGCAATCAGGCGGTTGAGGTGCCCGCTGGGCACCGCCAGCGTGAAGCTCGCGTGGCTCGCCGCTCCGGCGATCTTGACGTTCGAGCTCTGGACGACGCCGCCGGTTCGCTCGGTGGCGGCAACGATCCGGTTGGCGACGCTCTGCATCGTCGCGGGCGAGGTCGCGAGCGTCAGCGTCGAGTCCTTGTGCACGAGGCGCGCGGCGCCGTGGAGAGCCGGTGAGGCGGCGAAGTTCGAGGCGCCCGCGCCGGCGCCCGCCGTGGGAGCGGCGATCGTCGGGCCAACAGAGCGCTTGCTCGTGGCGGGGGCGGCGGAAGCCGGCGTGCGCGGCACGGTGACCGCTGCGCCGGAAAGCCCGCTCTCCACGGACGGCGTGTGCCGGCTGCCGTTCAGCACGCCGCTTGAGATCACGATCGTGAACGCGACGGCCGCGGCAACGAGGCCGCCGCTCGCGAGCGCGATGCGGCGCAGGCCGGGACGCGCCAAGTGCGGCGTGACGGCGCGCGGCCGGCGGCGGGCGGCGCGCTCCGCAACCTGTGCATCCAGGCGCGCGGCGAACGCGGGATCCATGCGCGGCGCGCCGGCGCGGACCGAGTCGACCAGCGCGGCGAGCTCGAGGTGGCGCTCGCTCACCGGCTCGCGGGCGAGGATGCGGTCCAGCGCGTCGAGCTCCTCGCGCTCGGCCGCGGTCAGTTCATTGCGTGACACCACACACCTCCCGTAGTCGTTCGATCGCGCGGTGCAACCGGGTTCCGGCGTTTGACTCGCTGCAGCGCAGGACGCGGGCGAGCTCGGCGTTCGAGAGCCGCCCGACGAACTTGAGCAGGATGACCTCGCGGTCCCCCGCGGCGAGCTCCGCCAGTCCTTCGCGCACGAGCAGGCGACGATCGGCGAGATCGGGGTCCAGATCCTCAAGCTCGCTCGTTGTGTCGGCGACGTCGTGCAGCAGCGCGCCGGAGCGCCGGCGCCGGCGCAGCTCGTCCAGCGCGGCGTTGCGCGCGATCGCGAACAGCCACGAGCGCGGCGTGCCGCGGCGAACGTCAAACAGCGCCCGGCGCCGAAAGGCGCGCTCGAAAGCGAGCGCCGTGACGTCCTCGGCGGCGCTTCGGTCGCGCAGCAGTGACGCCACGTAGGCGTAGACGTCAGCCGCGCTCGAGCGGTAGAGCTGCTCGAACTGCTCGCTGGCCCCCGGACCGCTGGTCGGCACCGCGGCGATGACCGTCATTGGCAGATCATCCTCACAGCAGAACTACGCGCGTGCGGGCGTCTCGTCACACGTCGCCGCGACTGCGGCGATGGGGCCGCGCCGGGCGACTGCGGCGGGGGGCCGCGCGGCACGGTGGCGGCAGGGCCGCGCCCCCAACGATGGTGGCGAGGTGGCCGCGCCGGCGCTCGCCAGGGCTGTCGGGCGGGCGCGGGGGGATGCCGCGGGCGGCCCGGGGGGCTGCCGTGGGCGGGCGCGGGGGGGCTGGCGCGAGCGGGCGCGGGAACGCCGAGCGCGGGCGTATCGTCACCGCTCTCTACCTCCACCGGCCGCCCGCTGGTGCGGTATGCTTGCTAGAGCAAACGAATGGCCACCTCCTCCAAACCAACCAGCTCCCCGATCGTCCTGCGCAGCGACGGCTTCCCCGAGTGGAGCCACGAGTATGCGGCGGCGTGGATCGGGCTGCTCGCGACGCACCGGCGCCTGACCCGCGAGCTTGACGCCGAGCTCGAGGCCGCCCACGGGCTCACGCTGAGCGGCCTGGAGCTGCTCGCCCGGCTGGCGAGCGTGCCCGAGTACCGGCTGCGACTGTCGCTGCTGGCAGGCGAGGCCGGCCTCAGCCTCAGCCGCGTTTCGCGCATCGTCGACGCTCTCGAGGCGCGCGGGCTGATCGAGCGCCAGAACTGCCCGGCCGACGCGCGAGCGATCAACGCGCAGTTGACGCCCGCCGGGCTCGCGCTCGCGCAGGCCGCCCAGTCGACCCATCTCGCGGCCGTCCGCGAGCGGTTCTTCGACCACCTCGACGAGCGCGAGATCACGACGCTGGCCGAGGTTTTCGCGCGCTTCGCACCTGGCGCGCCGAGCACCTGCTCGGCGGGCTGAGCGGGCCTGATCAGCGCCTGGTCGGCGCCAGGATCGCGCGGCCGGGGCGGGTCAGCGTCGCGTCGCGGGCGCCCCGGCGCCGGCAGCTTCGCCGGTCCACGCGCGAGCGAGACGTGTGCGATCGGGCTGCGGTTCCATCGTCGTGGTCGTGACACGCAGGCGCACCGCCGCCGTTGCGGCCCGGTTGCCGTTGCGCGCGCGCGCCTGATATTCCGAGCCGCCGAGCACGGAGTGGGCCGCAAGGATCCTGACGTTCGCAAGCGCCGGCTTGGCGCCCTTCGCACCGGGCGCGGGCGCGAGCACCACTACGCGGGCGGAGTAGAGCGCGCCGGCGTACTCGAGCGCTTCGGGGTAGGGCACCGTGAGCGTGCGGGTCTGTCCCGCCGGGATCGCGATCGACGCGGAGTCGTGTTTTGCCAGATAGCTTCCGGCGAGCGCTGCCGGGGCAGCGAGCGCCGCCGCGGCACCGGCCGCCGCGACCGCGAGACGACATCCCCACCGCGACCTCATGGCGCGCAACGATGCCAGAACGCGCCCGGCGGCGGCGAGGCGAGGCGCGGGCCGCCGGCGGGCGCTCCCGCGGTCCTCACGCCGGTCGCAGCCCGTGCAGCGCGGCGTAGTTGATCGCCGCCGCGCGGTCGCGCGCATCGATCTTCGCGAAGAGGTGGTTGATGTGCGTCTTCACCGTCGCTTCGGAGACGACGAGGCGCGCCGCGATCTCGCGGTTGGTGAACCCGGCGGCGATCAGCCCGAGCACCTCCGCCTCGCGTGGCGTCAGGCCGTCGGGGAGCTGCGCCCGCAGCGGTGCCTGCGGCGGTGAGGCCGCGGCGAGCAGGCGCGCCTGGAGCGGTTCGGCGAGTGTCATGTGGCCCGCCGCCGCCTGGTGCAGCGCGCGCGAGATCTCATCGCGCCCGGCGTCCTTCGTCAGGACCCCCCTCGCGCCGGCGCGCAGCGCCTCGAGCGCGTCGTCGTCCTGCGCGAAGGTCGTGAGGATCAGCACCGCGGTGCCAGGATGCTCGGCGACGATCCGCCGCGTCGCCGCGACGCCGTCGAGCACCGGCATGTGCAGGTCCATCAGGACGACGTCGGGCCGGCGGAGCGCGACCAGTTCGAGTGCCTGCCCGCCGTCGCCGGCGGTTCCGACGACGTCCACATCGGGGAGCAGGTCGAGGACCGTCGCGAGCCCGTCGCGCACGATCTGCTGGTCATCGACGACCAGCACGCGAAGCGCCGTGCTCACGCGGGAATCTCCGCGCTGACCGTCCAGCCATCCGCGGCGGGGCCAGCGGCGAGCCGGCCGCCCGCGAGCTCGAGACGCTCACGCATGCCCGCGAGGCCGTAGCCGCCCGCCGGCTGCGGTTCGGGCGCGCCCCGCGCGCCCGCCGGCGCCTCGTTGCTGACGGTCACGCTGGTGCTCGCCGTCTCGTAGCGCAGGAGCACCCGCACGGCCGCGCCCGGTGCGTGGCGGCGCGCGTTGGTCAGGGCCTCCTGCACGGTGCGCATCAGCGCGAGTGAGATCTCCGGTTCGAGCTGGCGTGGCGGGCCCTCGATCACGAGTTCGCCGCCGTTGCCCTGCTGGCGATGCGATTCGAGGAGTCCGGCGAGGCTGTCGGCGAGCGGGGGCGCGTCGGTACGCAGCGCGGTGACGGCCCGGCGCGCCTCCTCGAGGCCTTCGCGCGCGGTCCGCCGGCAGGCGCGGATGCGCTCGAGCGCTCCGTCGACGTCGGCGCGCTCGCTGAGCAGCAGCTCGGCCGCTTCGAGCTGGACGCTGAGGCCACCGAGCGCGTGCGCGAGCACGTCGTGGATCTCGCGTGCGATCCGCGTGCGCTCGTCGAGCGCCGCGGCTCGCCGGCTCGCCGCTTCGGTTTCCCGCGTCTGGGTGACGAGGGCCTGCGCGGCGCGGCCCTGGGCG
>JBEKSK010000021.1:0-16309 GCA_049517155.1 Solirubrobacteraceae bacterium | reverse complement strand
CATGCCACTCCCACATCACCAGGCCAGTTTTCACGTCGATCTCCTCGACGATCGAGTCGTTGACGACCGCGTGGGCGGAGCCGCCCATGCTTGTGAGGTTCATCTGGATCGGGTCGAACGCGTCGATCCAGGCGGTTCCCTGCGCGCTCAGCAGAAACTCGTGCAGGTCGGCCTTGTAGCCGTTGCCGGCCGAGACGTGCGCGAGCGGCTGATAGGTCGAGCTGTAGATCTCATCCACCCCCTGTCCGAAGCCGAGCGACAGGACGCGCCCCTGCCACCACGTCAGGACCGTCCGCCCGTCGTAGGTCTGCGGGCGGAAGTTCGTCGCGGTGTCGGCCGCCGCCAGCGGGTGAAACCAGATCAGGGCGCCGGTCTGATCGACGATCATCGGGCCCGGCGTGCCCTTGCCCTGGTAGGGCGCGAGAAAGAAGTCGCCCGGCGTCGCTCCCGGTTGAGCCGGCGTCGTGATCCGCACGCTCGAGGGGGTGATGGACGGCGCGCTGAGGTAATGCTGCACCTCGGCCGCGTCACCGCGAGCCAGCGGGAACTGCTTGCGCCCGATCGGCGCTTGGAACGCGATCACGAAGCGCGTGTGGACCGTGGCGGTGCTCCCGCCCGCCACCACCCTGGCGCTGACCGTGACGTGCTCGCCGGACTCAAACGGCGCAGCCGGGATGAAGCTCTCGCCGGTGCCCGTCGAGTAGGCCTCGAGCCTGCCCGCGTGAGTCCCACTGGCCGAGCCGACGACCGAGACGTCAGAGACCCGTGTGCCCGGGCCGCCCAGGAAGCTGATCTGGGTGGTCGGGGAGGCGTCGGCGGTCCCCGGCAGCGGCGAGACGGTGACCGGGTTGGCGGCGGCCGCCGAGGCGTCGGAGGCAGGCACCGTCTTCGGCGGCGATCCGACGCTGGCGGAGCCGCAGGCGCTCAGCACGAGGGCGACGACCGCTACCCAGAGGGCGGATCCGATCAGCGCGGCTGGTTGACGGTGGAAGGTCGGTCGGGGCATCTGGCGTGAAGGCGCGCGCACACTATCGGAGCGTGCGCCGCTCGCGCCGGCGCTCGGCGCGCTCCGCGCGGCTGGCACGCGGAATCAGCGGCTCCGAGAGCGACCGGCGCAGGCGGATGAAGCCGAAGGTTCCCCACAGGGCGGGGATCCAGAGCGCGATCGCATGGTAGACGACGGCCGCGGCCGCCGACGGGGTTGCGCTCACCCCGTAGAGCACGAGCATGCCAACGAAGCTGCCTTCGAGCACGCCCACATTGCCCGGGATCGGCAGGACGTTTGCGAGATAGCCGATCTGGTAGGCGAGCACGATCACCGCGATCGAGGGTGTGTGGCCGGTGGCCTGAAAGCACGCCCAGAGCACGCCGATGTCGAACCACAGGTAGCCGATCGCCCCGAGCAGGCGCCAGTCGGGGCGCAGCAGCGTTGCGCGCGTCGCCCTGATCGTGGTCGCGACCGCGACGAGCGCCGCCGCGAGACGACCTGAGCGCGCGTGCGCCCAGTGCTCGCTCAACCGCGGCAGCCCGAGAAAGAAGACGAAGATCGCGATCGCCACGCCGGCGGGCAGGAAGCTCAGCAGCGGGTTGCGCGGCCCCGGCAGGATCCCGAGGCCGAGCGCCAGGCCGACTGCGGCCAGCGTCAGCAGGTTGATCGCGCTGGTCAGCAGGAACAGCACCGCCGATCGCTCTGCGATCCGTCCCGCCGGGACCCCGCGTTCGTGCAGGATCCAGGCGCCGACCGCGATGCTTCCGGCGCCGCCGAGTGAGACGGCCGCGCCGAAGGCCATCTCAGTCAGGGCAACGCGCGCCCCGAACACAATCGGGGCGCGGTCGAAGACCGTCAGGAAGATCAGCACGTAGCCCATGCAGGAGAGGATCTCCAGTACGGCGGCTACGACCAGCCAGCCGACGCTCATGTGGGCCACGGTGTGGCCGACGCCATGCAGCCCGGGAACCGCGAGCAGCAGGCCGACGACCAGCACGCCGACGATCACCAGCGAGATCACCCCGTTGCGGAGCCGCCTGGCCTGATCGGACTCGGAGACATGCTGCGGTTCTCGCAGATCGGGTGTGCTCATCGATGGCCCGCCGCGGCGTGGTAGGCGCCAACCTCCTGGCGCAATCGTATGGGTTGGGGCAGGCGCACCCGCCGGCGCCGGCGCACGGAGCGAGCGAGCCCGGCGCCGGCAGCGGCCCTCGCGTGCGCGCGGGAGCGCCGGCCGGCCCGGCCGCGCTCAGCGCGGCCTCAGTGCAACTGCTCGACGAACGTGTAGATCACCATCGCGCTGACGACGACGACGAAGACGCGAAGCGCCCAGAGCGCGAACACGGCACCGCCGCGAAGCCGCGCCCGCGGTACCGCCCGGGAGGTCTCGGCGACAAACTGATCGGGCTCGAGGTGCATGATCAGCTCCTCCTCCGCGGCTGCCTCGGGGTGCACGGGGAAGTCAACGCCAACAGGATCGGCTGCGACCGCCGCCGATCTGCGGGTCTTCGCTGCGCGCGTCTGCGGCGGCGCCATCGTCAGCCGCCCACGTGGACTGCGAGCAGGAAGGAGTCGATTCCGTAGGCGGCGCCGCAGAGGCCGACGAAGGACACGACGGCGACCGCGATCACGTTGGTCGAGCGGCGGTTGGCCCAGGCGCCCATCAGACCCCTGTCGTTGGCGAGCATCAACATGAAGACCAGGCTGACCGGCAGGAGCACCGTGGCGAGCACGTTGGCGTTCAGCGCGATCGACAGCAGCGGTGCCCCAGGGATCAGGATCACGATTGCCGCGACCAGTGCGATGCCGAAGTTCGCGGCGTAGAACAGCCCGGCTTGGCGGGGGGAGGTGTTGAAGCTGTGCACGGCGCCGACGCATTCGGCGGCGGCGTATGCCGTGCTCGCCGAGATCGTCAGGATCGCGACCGCGCCGGCCTCGATCAGCCCGAGCGCGAACACCACACCGGCGGCGTTGCCGGCGACGTGGCGCAGCGCTTCGGGGAACCCGGCGCCCGCGAACCCCTGGATGCCGGCTCCGCCGTGGGTCAGCAGCGCCGCGCCGGCGATCAGCGCGCCAACGCCGAAGATCGCCGCCAGCACGGCGCCGACCGCGGTGTCGTAGCGCCCGTGGCCGATGTCGCGCGGGGTCATGCCCTTGTCGGCCGAGGCGCCCTGCTGGAAGAAGATCATCCACGGCGTCACGGTCGCCCCGATCGTTGAGGCCAAAAGCAGCAGCAGCGTGTTGAAGCTGCCGCCGGGGAAGGGGCTGAAGTCGAGCGAACTGGCGATCGCTCCGACGTGCGGCTTGACGAGGATCGCCGCGACGAGGAACAGGCCGTTGAAGAGCGCCATGCCGAGCACGATGCGCTCCCAGCGCCAGTAGCGCCCGCCGCTGAAGGTGAACACGACCAGCACCAGTCCGAGCGCGACCGCGACGACCGAGCCGAGATGGAAGTAGGCCAAGCCGACGCGGATCGAGACGAACTCGGCGACCAGCGTGACCAGGTTGGTCAGCGTCAGGTCGCCGGCGGCAAACCATCCCCACACCGATCCGTAGCGCTGAAGCACCAGCTCGCCGTAGCCGCGATGGGTGACCGCGCCGATGCGCATGCACATCTCCTGGCAGACGTAGGCCATCGCGAACAGCAGCGGGATGAAGGGCACGAAGAAGCCAAGCCCGTACTGCGCGCCGTCGGCGGCGTAGGCGATCATGCTCGGCCCGTCGTTCTCGCCGAGCATCGCGAGGATCCCGGGGCCGACGAGCAGCCACATCAACGACCAGCGCCGCCCGCCCAGCCGGGCGCGGTGGACGCGCGAGCGGTCAAGCGAGCGCGCCGCGTCCTCGTCCGTCACCGCGGGCGGCGCGAGCACGGGCGGGCTTGGGGGAGCCTGCGCGGCGCTCATCGATCAGCCGGCCCGCCGGCGCGCTTGCCAGCCTGCGCATCCGGGCCTGCGAGTTCGACGCGCATCGCGCCGGCGAGCCGGCCGCCGATCGCGTGTTCGCGCTCGCCAAAGAGCACGAACAGGGGGCCGCCGAAGGGCTGGTGGTCACGTACCTCGAAGCGCTCGCCGGGCGAGATGCCGCAGCTTGCCAGGTAGCGAAGCATCTCCGGGTCGGAGTCGGACACGCGGACGAAGACGCCGCAGTCGCCCCGCTCCAGGGTCTCCATGCTCCGCGTCGCGCGCTCTTCGAGCTCGAGGTCGGCGCTCGGGATCGGGTCGCCGTGCGGATCGGACGCCGGATTGCCGAGCTTGATCGCGATCAGTTCCTCCAACTCGTCCGACAGCACGTGCTCGAGCACCTCGGCCTCGGCGTGCACGCGGTCCCACGACATCCCCAGGGCGTCGGCGAGGAAGCGCTCGAGCAGCCGGTGATGGCGGATCACCTCGAGCGCGACGCGACGCCCGGCCGCTGTCAGCCGCACGCCGCGGTAGGGCTCGTGCGTGACGAGCCCCAGCTCGTCGAGCTTCTTGAGCATCGCCGAAACCGACCCGGCCGTGATGCCGAGCCGCTCGGCCAGCGCGCTAGTCGTGACAGGCTCGTCGCCGCGCGACTGCAGCGCAAAGATCGCCTTCGCGTAGTCATCGATCGCCGGGGAACGCTGAAGGGTCGGGGACGCCACCTGCCGAAGAGTATGGCATACCAAAATTTTGCTCAAGGCATGCACGCGGATCCGCTTATGGCAGGCCAGTCAGCTGTGTCACTCGACCGGCGGAGAAATTCGGCGCGAGGCGGCGATCTCGCGGGTTGCCTCGAGGGTGGCGGAGGGAGCGCCGATTGTCCAACGCCCGTGATTTTGCGGCTGCCTCGCCGGTGCGGCAAGGCGCCGATGGCCGACGTAGCGAATCTCGCGGGTTGCCTCGCGCACGGCGCAAGGCGACGATGGCCGACGCCGTTGGATCCGACCGTGCCGTGCTCGGCGGTTCAGTTCAGCGGAGACGGTCTGGACGGCGGCGGCGGATGATCGCACCGCCCGTTTGGCTGCGGCGGCGGCGGAAGGTGATCGCCCTCCCGTTCGCCGGCGGCTGCGATCTCCAGCGGACGAGGAGCACATCGTGTCGGCTCCGGCGCCACGTCCGGTGCGGGATGGCGCTCAGCGCGCGCGGTCGCGCTCGGCGAGGTAGGGCGCGAGGTATTTCGCGGCGATCTTTACCGGAGGCGACCAGGTTGGCGCGTCGGTCACCTGCGAACTGAAGCCGTGCCCGCCGGTGATCTGCGCGCTGAGGTAGCGGGGCGCTGCGCCGGTGAGCAGGATGCCGTGGATGACGGGGTGAAGCGGGGCCGGCTCGATTGCGAGGCCGGCGAGTGCGGCGATCGACTCGGCGGCGGCGTCGGCCTGCTGGGCGGCGATTCCGCCGTACTTGAGCTCGAAGTCCGTTGCGTCGCCGGCGGCGTAGACCCGCTCCACCCCGGGCACGGCGCTGTGGGCATCGACCGGGATGAACCCGTGCTCGCCGGACGCCAGTCCGCGGACCGCCGGCCCGAAGAGCTCGGGCAGCGCAATCACGCGGTCGACGTCGATCGTGTGGTCGCCGGGGTTGACCACGACGTGGCGCCCGTCGGGCACCTCGCAGTGGGCCGACGTGAGCACCGTGACCCCGGACTGCGCGAGGAGCGCCGCGACGGCGGTCGCGGCGCCGTCGCCGAAGATCGCCAGCGGCTGCTCCTCGGGGGTGACGATGCTGATCGCCAGCTCGACGTTCATCTGATAGGCGCGGGCGGCCGTCATCAGCGCGAGCTCATAGATCGGCAGCGGCCAGGCCACGCGCGGCGGGATCACGAACGCGAGGTCGTGGACGTAGCCGCCGTCGACGTCCTCGAGCAGTCCTCCCATCAGCTCATCCATGCGCGAGTCGTCAAGCGTCACGGCTGCCGGGAAGCGCGGGTGCGGCCGGGCGCCGAGCGCTAGCAGGATCGCGTCGTATCCGACCTGCGCGCCGGACTCGGTGCGCGCCGTGCGGGCATCGGTATCGATCGACGCGAAGCGCTCGGCGATCAGCGTGGCGTCCAGGTCGGCCGCGATCTCGCCGATGGCGTGGCGCTCCGCGGCGCCGTAGGCGAACGGCTCACGCACGGTCAGCGGCCGGTAGACGAACTCCGCGTTCGGTGCGATCAGCGTCACCTCGAAGCGCTCCGCGCCGAGGTCACGGAGCGCAAGCGCCGCCTCCAGGGCCGCGACGCCGCCGCCCGCGATCACGACCTTGAAGGGTTCTGAGGACGGCCTGGGAATGGTCATCTGCGCGCTCCGTTGTCGAGGCAAGCCTGTGGTCGAGCTGACACGCTACCGTTCCAGCGATGGCCAAGGATGACGGCACGCAGGCCGACGACACGCAGGCGAGCGCGCCGATCCGCGTTGTGCTCGCCGACGATCATCCCGTCGTGCGCCGCGGGCTGCGGCTGCTGCTCGACGAGGAGCCCGACTTCGAGGTCGTGGCCGAGGCCGGCGACGTCGACGACGCGCGGCGCTACGTGCGGGGCCACCATCCCAACGTGCTCGTGCTCGACCTCAACATGCCCGGCGGCTCGAGCCTCGAGGCGATCCCGTCGCTGCGCGAGGAGTTCCCCGACACGCACATCGTCGTGCTGACGATGCAGCAGGAGCCGGCGTACGCGCGCGAGGCGATCGCCGCCGGCGCCGACGGCTACGTGCTCAAGCAGGCCGCGGACGGCGAGCTGGTCGAGGCCGTGCGGCTGGCGGCGGCGGGTGAGAGCTACCTGAATCCGCGCCTGGGCGCGCGCCTTGCGGCTGAGCCGCCGCCGGGTCCCCCGGACAACCTCTCGGAGCGCGAGGTCGACGTGCTGCGGCTGATCGCGCTCGGGCACACCAACACCGAGATCGCCAAGCAGCTCTACATCTCCGTGCGCACCGTCGAGACTCACCGCGGCCACATCTCCCAGAAGCTCCTGCTGTCCTCGCGCGCCGAGCTCGTGCGCTACGCGCTCGACCGCAAGCTCGTCGACACCTGAGCGCCCACGCACGCCGCGGTGCGCGGCACGATCAACAGCGCGCAGCGGGCGCGGCGCGCGAGTGCGTGCGAGGTGCTGCCCGCGATCAGCCGCCGCAACGGGCCGCGGTTGCGCGAGCCGACCACGAGCAGGTCGACGCGCTCGCCGAAGGCCGCGAGCTCCTCGCGGGGCAGCCCGTGCACGGCCGTCGCATCGACGCCCTCAAGCGCCGCCACCCTTTCGCACGCGGCCTCGCGGTCGGCTTCGACGAGCTCGCCCCAGCCGGCGGGCATCGGTGCGACATACCCCCAGACCGGGACGCCGACGACGTGGCACGCGCGGAGCTTCGCCCCGTCGCGCTGCGCCAGCACGCGCGCCACGGCCAGCGCCGCCTCGCTCTCGGGCGAGAAGTCGTAGGCGACGCCGACCCGCAGGAAGCCGCCAAAGCGTGGCTCGTAGCCGTGCGGCGCGACCGCGACCGCGCAGGGCGCACCGCTCAGCGACGCGCCGGTGTCGTCGCCGGCCGGGATGTGCCCCGCTCCGGCGCGGTTGTGTGAGCCAACGACCAGCAGGTCGGCGCCGTAGCGCTGGGACAGCACGTGCAGCCCGCGCGCCACGGAGGAGGCGCTGGCGGTCACGAGCTCGGCGTCGATGCCGCTTGCGTCGCACTCCGCCGCCAGCAGGTCCAGAGCGTCCGCCGCGGTCCTTGGGCGGGCGCGGGCGCCGGTGGGCGCCGGAGCTGAGGCGCCGTATATGTGCGCGAGCGTCACGCTCGCATCAGCCGGCGCGAGCGCCGCGGCGAGGGCGATCGCGTCGCGGCCGCCCTGGCCGCCGTCAACGCCGATCAGCACGTGGTCGAACATGGCACAGACGCTAGGCTGCGCCGGCGGCGGTGATATCCGTGCGCCGGTGCGCCACGTTGCGGATTTTTACGGACGCCGGAGGCGTCGGAATGTGGGTAGATGAACGGCGTGAGCTCAGCGGCAGCGACGGGTGAGACACCGCTATCGCAGCGGGACGTGGAGTTGATCGACGCCTACTGGCGCGCCGCCAACTATCTCTCGGTCGGCCAGATCTATCTGCTCGCGAACCCGCTGCTGCGCGAGCCGCTGACGATCGATCACGTCAAGCCGCGGCTGCTCGGGCACTGGGGAACGACGCCGGGGCTGAACTTCATCTACGCGCACATGAACCGCGTGATCGGCGCGCGCGACCTCGACGCGATCTTCGTCACCGGTCCGGGACACGGCGGCCCGGGCCTTGTCGCCAACACCTACCTCGAGGGCACCTACAGCGAGGTCTACACGCGGATCGGGCACGACGAGGAGGGGCTGCGGCGCCTGTTTCGCCAGTTCTCCTTCCCCGGCGGCATCCCGAGCCATGTCGCGCCCGAGACGCCGGGGTCGATCCACGAGGGCGGCGAACTCGGTTACGGGCTGCTGCACGCCTACGGCGCCGTGTTCGACAACCCGCAGCTGCTCGCGCTGTGCGTGATCGGCGACGGGGAGGCAGAGACCGGCCCGCTCGCCGCGAGCTGGCACTCGAACAAGTTCCTCAACCCGGCCCGCGACGGCGCGGTGCTGCCGGTGCTGCACCTCAACGGCTACAAGATCGCCAACCCGACCGTGCTGGCGCGGATCTCGCACGAGGAACTCGAGTCGCTGCTGATCGGCTACGGCTACGCGCCGCGCTTCGTCGAAGGCGACGACCCGGCCACGATGCACCAGCTGATGGCGGCGACGCTCGACGGCGTGCTGGACGAGATCGCCGCGATCCAGCGGCGCGCGCGCGAGGACGGCGAGGCCGGGCGCCCGCGCTGGCCGATGATCGTGCTGAGCACGCCGAAGGGCTGGACGGGCCCGAAGATGGTGGACGGCCTGCCGGCGGAGGGCTCGTTTCGCTCCCACCAGGTGCCGCTCGCCGAGCTGCGTACCCACCCCGAGCATCTGCGCCAACTCGAGGAATGGATGCGCTCCTACCGCCCGGAGGATCTCTTCGATCAGGGCGGAGCCCTGCATAAAGAGATTGCCGCGCTGGCGCCGGCGGGGCATCGGCGGATGGGCGCCAACCCGAACGCGAATGGCGGCCTGTTGCTGCGCGACCTCGAGCTGCCCGACTTTCGCGACTACGCGGTCGAGGTCGGCGCGCCGGGGACGAGCACGAGTGAGGCGACGCGTGTGCTCGGGACATTCCTGCGCGACGTGATCGCACGCAACGGCGAGAACTTCCGCATCATGGGGCCGGACGAGACGGCGTCGAACCGGCTCGGGGCGGTGTTCGAGGCGACCGACCGCGTCTGGGAGGCGCGGACGCTCGAGACCGACGATCACCTCTCGACCGACGGCCGCGTGATGGAGGTGCTGAGCGAGCACCTCTGCCAGGGCTGGCTCGAGGGGTACCTGCTGACCGGGCGACATGGCCTCTTCAACTGCTACGAGGCCTTCATCCACATCGTCGACTCGATGTTCAACCAGCACGCCAAATGGCTGAAGGTGACCAACGAGATCCCCTGGCGGCGCCCGATCGCCTCGCTGAACTACCTCCTCTCCTCCCACGTGTGGCGCCAGGATCACAACGGCTTCTCCCACCAGGACCCCGGCTTCATCGACCATGTCGTCAACAAGAAGGCGGAGATCGTCCGGGTCTATCTGCCGCCCGACGCGAACTGCCTGCTGTCGGTCGCCGACCACGTGCTGCGCTCGCGCCAGTACGTCAACGTGATCGTCGCCGGCAAGCAGCCGGCGCTCGACTACCTGACGATCGAGCAGGCGGTGCTGCACTGCACCCGCGGCGTCGGTGTCTGGGATTGGGCGTCAAACGACGAGGGCGTGGAGCCCGACGTCGTGCTCGCCTGCGCGGGGGATGTGCCGACACTCGAGACGCTCGCGGCCGCGGCGATCCTGCGCGCCAACGTGCCCGGCCTGCGCGTGCGGGTGATCAACGTCGTCGACCTGATGCGCCTGCAGCCGGCGAGCGAGCATCCGCACGGCCTCTCCGAGCACGAGTTCGACGCGCTGTTCACCACCAGCCGGCCGGTGATCTTCGCCTTCCACGGCTACCCGCTGCTGATCCACCGCCTGACCTACCGGCGCGCCAACCACGACAACATCCACGTCCGCGGCTACAAGGAGGAGGGCACGACCACGACGCCGTTCGACATGGTGATGCTGAACGACCTCGACCGCTTCCATCTCGTGATCGACGTGATCGACCGCGTCGAGGGGCTGGAGGAGCGGGCCGCCCACCTGCGCCAGCGGATGGTCGACGAGCGGGCGCGCCACCGTGCCCACACGCGCGAGTTCGGCGACGACCCGCCCGACATTCGCGACTGGGTCTGGCCCGGCGCCGACGCCAACCTCACCGCCGGTTCGCCGGGGGCGTGAGCGGACCGCGATGCGGGTTCTCGTCGCCAACGCCGGATCGAGCAGCCTGAAGCTCTCGCTGCTCGACGCTGACGACCGCGTGCTCGCCTCGCGCGAACTGGTGGCGCCGGGGGACCGCGTCGACGGCGCGCAGCTGCGAGCCGCACTCGACGACGGCCTCGGCGACGCCGATGTGGTCGGCCACCGGATCGTCCACGGCGGCGAGCGCTTTCGTGAGGCGGTCCGGATCGACGCCGAGGTCGAGGCGGCGCTGCGCGCGCTCGCCTACCTCGCGCCGCTTCACCAGGCGAAGTCGCTGCGGGCGCTCGACGCGGTCTCGGCCGCGCTGCCGGGGCTGCCCGCCGTTGCCTGCTTCGACACCGCCTTTCACGCCACGCTGCCGGCGGCGGCCGCGACCTACGCGCTGCCGGCGGCGTGGCGTGAGCGTTTCGCGATCCGCCGCTACGGCTTCCATGGGCTCTCGCACGCCTGGGTCGCGCGGCGCGCCCCGGCGCTGCTGCGCCGCGACGGCCCGGCTGGGCTTGCGCTGGTCAGCTGCCATCTCGGTGCGGGGGCGTCGCTGTGCGCGATCGCCGACGGGCGCTCGGTCGACACGACGATGGGCTTCACGCCGCTCGAGGGGTTGGTGATGGCGACCCGCTCGGGCAGCGTCGACCCGGGCCTCCTGTTGTGGCTGCTCCAGCACGGCGGCCTCTCCGAGGAGACCCTCGGGCACGCCCTGGAGAACGAGTCGGGACTGCTCGGGTTGGCGGGCACCGCGGACATGCGCGAGGTGCTCGCGGGTGCGCAGGCGGGCGAGGGGCGGGCGCAGCTCGCGCTGGATGTCTACGTGCATCGGTTGGCAGCTTCGGTCGCGGCGATGGTCGCCTCGCTCGGCGGCATCGATGCGCTGATCTTCACCGGCGGCGTCGGTGCCCGTGCGGCGCGGGTGCGCGAACTGGCGGCCGCGCGGCTCGGCTTCCTGGGTGTCGCGATCGACCCGGCGCGCAACGGCGACGTGACCGGCGACGGCGACGTCTCCGCCGGCGCTGCGCAGACGCGCACGCTCGTGATCGAGGCCCGCGAGGACCTCGAGATCGCCCGCCAGACGCGCGGACTGCTGGCGCGGGGCTGAGGTGGGTGGCGCGGGGGCGATTCGCTACGAGCATCCGTGCCGGTCGATGGCTCGCTGCGGCTGCGGCCCCACCTGACCGTGGCAGACGAGGGCTCGCCTCCGAGGCGCGCCGGCGACCGCGCTGCCCTGCGGCAAGGGCCGGGCCCGCCCGCGCGGCGCTACGCCGCGGCTGCGCCGGCCGGCGGCGCCGGATCCGGCGGTCCGCCGCCCCCGCCCCCGCCGCCGCCGCCCGCCCCCGGCGACTTGGGCGCCGCGGCTCGCAGGTCGCGGTAGTGGTCGCGCCAGATGAGGCGGTAGATCGGGATCGCCCGCGGGATGTCGCGGACGCCCGGGATGAAGGGGATGAGGATGAAGGCGATGCTCAGCACGCCCATGATCAGCATCACCAGCGCGTCGGCGTTGTCCGAGGTCGAGAACGGCTTGATCTGGTACCAGAAGGTGTAGAGCCACAGCCAGACCTGTCCCGGGTAACTGCCGGTCTCGTTCATCATGCCCCACTGCTCACCGAGCAGGTGCTGCTGCTGCGCACGGATCGTCAGCTCGCCGCCGTCGGCCATGAACAGCAACGACTTGGTGTAGTCGGTCTGGTAGAACTGGTTGCTCGTCAGCAGGTCGCCGTCAAAGGCGCCGGACTGCCCGAGCGTGAGCAGCGCGTTCATCATCGTCGGGAGCGGCCCATAGTTTCCGTGCGCGATCAGCACGCTGTCGTTGGCGGCCACCGTGGCCTTGGCGAGCGCCGCCGAGTAGGCCGTGATCCAGATCGCCTGCGTCTTCGCCGGCGTCTCACGGTACTTGGCGGTCGCGGCCCTCAGCAGCGGGTCGCCGGGGATGGTCGCGAGCGGCGCGTAGACGTAGTCCTCCGCCGTGTTGATCGGGTGGCTGACGCCCAGCCACTGCTGCAGATGAACGAACCAGACGATCTGCCCTTCGCCGTTGTGGTTGTAGGGCGGACCGTAGGTGGCCGTCCCGCTCGTGCCGTCGAGTTCGCTCACAGCCGTGTTGAGGAAGTCGACGGGCAGATCCCGAGACCACTGCGCGACGGTGCTTGGCTTCTCGTCAGGCGAGGAGAAGAAGACCGTCAACAGCAGCGCCAGCGTGGCGACCACGCAGATCGCGACGACGAGCTCCTTGATCAGATCGTAGGGCTTGTACGGGCCGTCGTAGTGGCGGGCCGCATCGTTGAGCTCGGCATTCGACAGCCGCTTGCGCTTCACTGCGCCGGCTCCGCGGCGTCCACGGCCGGCGCAGCCACCGCGACGGCGCCCGCATGGACACCGAGCTCGGGAAGCGGCAGCGGCGGCACGATGCCGTGACGGCGCACCAGCAGGATGTGGGCCGAGACGAGGCCGATCACGACCACGGGCAGCAGCAGCACGTGGTAGGTGTACATCTGGCCGAAGTTCAGGACGTTGAAGAAGGCCCCGATGCCGGTCGAGTTCAGCCCGTCCTTGGCCTGCGTCGCGATCCACTGCGAGTCGAAGTTCTGCTGCGAGACGTAGCCGGTGAACGCGGCGGCGATCGCGACCAGGAAGCTGATCGCGCCGCTCATCCACACGCGGCTGCGCCCGCCGCGCCAGGCCGCCATGAAGAACTTCCCCCACAGGTGGATGACCATGAAGAAGAAGAACAGCTCGACCGACCACAGATGGATGCTGTTGAAGAAGTGCCCGATGCCGGTGTAATGCCACCACGCGGGGCCCTTCAGCCCGAGGATCGTGCCGGAGCCGATGATCACCACGAGCGCGGCGATGGTCAGCACGCCGAAGATGTAGATCCACGAGGACATGTAGGTCGGCTGGCCGTCGGGCAGCAGGCGCTCGGGCGGCATCGCCCGCACGCCGGCCTCGCGCAGGCGTACGGTCCACGACTGCTTGGGCGCCGTGCTCACGAGCCGTCCCTGCGCCGCTTGGAGCCCGGGAACGGCAGCGCGATCGCGGCGGCGAAGACGACGATCATCAGGACGATCACGACCAGGTTCGCCGCCGACATCTGGAAGAAGCCCCAGTGCACGTAGCTGGCGGGGTGGTTCAGGTTGATGATCGCTGCAAACGACACGTTCCGCGCAGGCTAATCAGCTGTGCCCGCCACGCCATCAGCAGCCAACACTGGCGGGCACTACGTAGTTTCCCGCGGTCCGGTCCGCCCCGGGGCGGGGCGCCGCGAGCCGGTGTGGCGCGTTGCTGGCGGCTACCGGGGCCGCCAACTGCGCGCAGGTCCGCCCGAAGGCTGCGTTGCGCAGCGTTCGGCGCCGGAAACGGCTTGCACCGGGCATTTGCGGCACAGCACGCGCGGTCGCGGCGGCGCTGCTCCGCTGCCCCCCGGCCGGGCCACGTTCGAGGACGGTCCCCGGCCTGCGCCCGAGGAGGCTCCGCCGACCGCACCCGCGGAAGCGCCGACTCGACGACGACGTAGGGCACAATGAACTTCGTGTCCGCCACCGAGGACGCGCCGGACCGCGCTGTAGACGTAGCGCTGCGGGACGGCTCGACGCTGCGCGTACGGCCCGTCGCGCCCGCCGACGCGCCCGCGGTGCGCTCCTTCTTCGAGGCGCTGTCGCTCGAGTCGATCGGCCTGCGGTTCTTCGGCGCGCCGAACGTGGACTGGATCACGAAATGGGCGGTGGACGTGGACTACGCCGACCGCTACGCGCTGGTCGCCACGAGCGGGCCGGCGCAGGACGTCGTCGGGCACGGCGCCTACGTCCGGATCGACTCAGAGCGCGCCGAGGTGGCGTTCGTCGTGGCCGACGAGTGGCAGGGATACGGGATCGCCACGATCATGCTCGGCCAGCTGGCGGCGGCCGCGCAGGAGCACGCCATCAGCGTCTTCACCGCCGAGGTGCTGCCGCGAAACCACCGGATGATCGACGTGTTCCGCCACAGCGGCTTTCCCGTCGAGCTGCACGTCCGCGGCGACGTCATCGACGTCGAGTTTCCGACCTCGCTGTCGGCGGAGGCGCTGGAGCGCTTCGAGCAGCGCGAGCGCACGGCCGCCGTCGCCGCGCTGCGCAGCTTCCTTCAGCCATCCTCGGTAGCGGTGATCGGCGCCTCGCGCCGGCGTGGGACGACAGGCGGCGAACTGCTCCACAACCTCCTCGCCGCCGGCTTCAACGGCGCCGTCTATCCCGTCAACCATCACGCCTCGAGCGTCGCCGGCGTGCGGGCCTACAGCTCGATCGCGGAGGTCCCCGAGCAGGTGGAGCTCGCGCTCGTCGCCGTTTCCGCGCCGGGGGTGGCCGATGTCGCGCGAGAATGCGGGGCGGCCGGGGTGCGGGCGCTCGTCGTGCTCTCCTCCGGCTTTGCCGATGCGGGCCCCGAGGGCTCACGGCGCCGGCACGAGCTGCTCGCCGTGTGCCGCGAGAGCGGCATGCGCCTGGTCGGCCCGGACTGTCTGGGGCTGCTCAACACGGCGGCGGACGTGCGGCTGCACGCGACCTTCGCCGGCGCGATGCCGCCGCGTGGAAACGTCGGCTTTCTCTCGCAGAGCGGCGCCCTGGGCATCGCAATGCTCGAGCTCGCCGCCCGCCATGGGCTCGGGCTCTCCTCGTTCATCTCAGTCGGCAACAAGGCCGACATCTCCGGCAACGACCTGCTCCAGTACTGGGAGGAGGATCCCGGCACCGGCGTGGTGGCGCTATACCTCGAGTCCTTCGGGAACCCGCGGCGCTTCGCCCGGATCGCCCGGCGCGTTGGCGCAACCAAACCGATCGTCGCGGTCAAGGGCGGGCGCTCGACGGCGGGCGCGCGGGGAACGAGCTCCCACACCGGCGCCCTGCTCTCCTCCTCCGATGTCACCGTGGACGCCCTGTTCGCGCAGGCCGGCGTGATCCGCGCCGACACGATCCACGAGCTCTTCGACGTCGCGGCGCTGCTCTCTGCCCAGCCGGTACCGGCCGGCCGGCGCGTCGCGATCGTCTCCAACGCCGGCGGTCCGGCGATCCTCTGCGCCGACGCCTGCCGGGCCGACGGCCTGGACGTGGTCGAGCTCGACGCCGAAGTGAGGCGGCGCCTGGGCCGCCAGCTGCCGGCGGATGCGTCGCTCGCCAACCCGATCGACATGCTGGCCGGCGCGTCGGGTGCGGACTACCGGCGGACGATCGAGGTGCTCGCCGGCTCTGGCGCCGCCGACGCGATCCTGGCGATCAACGTGCCGCCGCTGCTGGCGGGCGCCGGCGACGTCGCGCGCGAGATCCAGCAGGCCGCCGACGCGGCGCCGCACGTCACACTCGTATCGGTCTTCATGGGCACCGACGCTGGGGAGGCGCAGCCGTCCGCGAAGCAGGGCCAGGTGCCGCGCTTCGGCTTTCCCGAGGACGCGGCGCGGGCGCTCGGGCACGCCGCCCGCTACGGCAGCTGGCGCACCCGCCCGCCCGGGCGGGTGCTCGAGCCGCTCGGCTGCCGTCCCGATGAGGCTGCCGCGATCATCGCGGCCTCGCTCGGCGCGGGGGAGACGTGGCTGCGACCGCAGGCGGTCGCAGCGCTGCTTGACTGCTACGGGCTACCGCTGCTCGCCACGCACGTCGTGCGCGGCGCCGGCGAGGCGGCCGAGACGGCCGCGCAGCTCGCCGGGCCGGTCGCGCTGAAGGCGCTCGTCGGCGGACTCGTGCACCGCAGCGACCTCGGCGCCGTGCGCCTGGATCTACGCAGCGGCGCCGAGGTTCGCCGTGCGGCGAGCGAGATTCGTGCCGCCGTCGCCGCCGGCGGGGA
The DNA here is from genome assembly GCA_049517155.1 of Solirubrobacteraceae bacterium. GTDB lineage: Bacteria > Actinomycetota > Thermoleophilia > Solirubrobacterales > Solirubrobacteraceae > Palsa-513. The sequence continues at coordinate 172 of JBEKSK010000021.1, read as the reverse complement.
GCGCCTTGACGGCTTCGTCGTCCAGCCGATGGCGCCGGCCGGCGTCGAGCTGCTGGTCGGCGTCGCCCACGACCCGAGCTTCGGTCCGGTGATCGTGTGCGGGCCCGCCGGGGCGACCGCGGAGCTGATGGGCGACGCCGCCGCGCGCATCACGCCGCTGACCGACAGCGAT
>JBEKSK010000020.1:0-16690 GCA_049517155.1 Solirubrobacteraceae bacterium | reverse complement strand
TCGGATTGAGGGCGTTGTTACCTGCTGCTCCGGCGGTCGCGCTCGAGCCGGCGTCTCCGTGTTTGCCGGGGTAGCCGTCGCCGCCGGCGTTGAAGTAGCCGTCGGCGCCACCCCGGCCCTCAGCGGCGACGTGGGGGGCGTCCAGGGGGGTTGAGCCAAGCGATCCGTACCAGAGGGCGGTGATCTGGCGCTTTCCGGCGGGTCCGACGCGCTCCGGGCCGCACGCCGCGAACACGCCCGCCCCGACGCAGCCCTCGATCGCGGTAGGCAGTGCCGTCGAGCCCCAACCACCGAAGCCGCCGTCGCCGGCTGAGGGTCCGGGCCCAGGGGCGGCGAGCGTCCTGGCGCGGGCCAGGAGCAGCGGGTTTCGCCGATAGGTGCCGTCCGCGCGCAGGAAGCTGTCGTTGCCGTTGGCGCCGGCGCCGGCGGTGCCGCCCGGTGCCTGCGCGGCCGTGCATCTTGAGCCGCCGGACGCCAGGCACGACGCGACGACCTGTGCCGCGGTCTGCCCGCCGCCGCCGGCGCCGCCGGCGCCCCCGGCGATGCCGGGCGTCCCGGCTGTCCCTCGCGCTCCGCCGATTGCGTTCGCCGCCCGGACCGCGACGTCGGAGAGGGTCAGTTGCGACCCGTCGATCGCGCGCACGCCGTACACGGATTCCGAGAATGCGGGCGCGGCCGCCCCGACCAGGTCGACCTCCTGGATCAAGACCGACGTCGCATGGTCGGCCAGCACGGCCTGCGGCGCACCCGAGATCTCCGTCGGCGTCGCGGGACTCAGCTCGGCGGTCCAGGTGGCGGGGTCGAAGCCGCCATAGATCGCCACGCCGTCGTCGGCGCTCGTCAGCGACAGCCCGCCGCTGTAGGAGCCCTGCGCGAGCCGCAGTTGATCTTTGACCGCGCCCGACGCCTCCACCAATGCGAGGCCGTGCTGTGGTGTGAGTACCGGCAAGGCTGCGGTGCCGGGGTTGCTGTCGCTCCCGGCCGGAGAGACGAAGATCGCCGAGTTCGCGCTGCCGGACACCGTCAGCGCGAATGCGACCTTGACTGCCTCGTCGGCGCTGACCGCGCTCAGCACGCACGTCGCCGCGGTGCCGGAACAGCCTCCGCCGGACCATAGGGCGACGCTGTAGCCCGGGGCCGGCGTGGCCCTGATCGTGACGGTGTCGCCGGTCGGGACCAGGCAGCTCGCGGCGTCCGTGCAGTTGGTCGCCACGTTGGTGTCCGTGATGCCCACGGTCCCCTCGGGCCCCGCCGTGGCGGTGATCGTGGCGGTGGGAACGGCGACCAGCGCGGCCGTGTCGGTCTCCGCGGCCGCCGCCGTGAACGCACAGGGGTTCACCTTGCCGGCGCAGGTGCCGCCCGACCAGCTGCTGAGCTGATAGCCCGAGAGCGGAGAGGCTGTGACCCTGATCGCGTCCCCGACATCGGCGAGGCAGCTCGTGACGGCGCTGCAGCCGGCGAGCGCATCCGCGTCGGAGATCGTCGCAGTGCCCTTGCCGGACGGTGTGGCGGCGGCGGCGATCGTCACCGTCTTTGCAAACGCCGCGCCGTCGGTCTCGCCGGTCGCGCCGGCGGTGAACCTGCAGGGATCGCTCGTGCCGGTGCAACTGCCGCCGGACCAGCCGGCGAAGCGGTTGGCGCCCGCGGCGGCGGTCGGCGTGATCACGATCGCATCGCCCTCGTCGGCGAGGCAGCTCGTCACGGCGCTGCAGTTCGCGATCCCCGCGTCGCTGATCGTCGCCGTCCCGCTTCCGGTGCCGCTCGTCGTCGTCGCGATCGTGACCTCCTTGGCGAAGGAGGCGGTGTCGGTCTCGCCGCCTGCGCCGGCGCTGAACTTGCAGGGATCGGTCGAGGCGGAGCAACTACCGCCGGACCAGCCGGTCAGACGGCTGCCGGAGGCTGCGTTGGCGTTGACGACGATCGCGTCGCCCTCGTCCGCGAGGCAGCTCGTCACGGCGCTGCAGTTCGCGATCCCGGTGTCTGTGATCGTCGGCGTGCCCGTGCCGGTGCCGGCGGGGTTCGCGGCCGTGGCGATCGTGACCTCCTTCGCGAAGGTCGCCGTATCGGTTTCTGGCGTACTCGGCGCCGGGAAGGTGCACGGGCTTGCGGTCCCAGTGCAGCTGCCGCCGGACCAGCCGGTGAGGCGACTGCCGGCGGAGGCTGCGGGAGTGATGGTGATCGCGTCGCCGACGTCGGCGATGCAACTCGCGACGGCGCTGCAGTTGGCCACCCCGGGGTCGCTGATCGTTGCGGTGCCGGCGCCGGTGCCGCTCGTCGCAGCCGAGATCGTCACCTCCTTGGCGAAGGTCGCGGTGTCGGTCTCCGTCTTCGCAGCTGTGAACGTGCAGGGCGTCGCTGCGCCTGCGCAGCTGCCGCCGGACCAGCCGCTGAGGCGGCTGCCGGGGGAGGCGGTCGGGGTGACCGTGACCGCGTCCCCGACGTAGGTGAGGCACTTCGCGGCGCCTGCGCACGCGGCCACCGGGTTTGCGTCGCTCACCGCGGCTGTGCCGCTCCCGGCCCCGGCGCTGGCCGCCGTGATCGCAACGGGCGTGCCGTTCAGCGCGTCGACCTGCGCTGCGGTCAGCGCGGCCTGGTAGAGCTGAACGTCGGACACGACGCCGTCGACGAAGTTGCTCGGTTGACCGAGTGAGAGGGCGCGTCCGATCACAGTCCTGCCGCTGTCCTGCCAATTGGCGGTGTAGGCGGCGGTACCGTCCTCGGTGCCGTTGACGTAGATATGGAGCTGTCCGGCGGCGGTGTCGTCCACCCCGACCAGGTGGTACCAGGTGCCGGCCGCCGGCGCGACTCCGGAGTTGGCCTGGCCCTGCGAGGCGAACGAATTGTCAGAGGTGGGGCGGATGAACTCGAACTTCCCGCTCGATTGGTTCAGCTGCAGGTAGAAGCCGCTCACGCTGGTCCCGTCCATGCTCACAACGGTCTGCCAGCCCGCAGTGTTGGTGAGCTTCACCCAGGCGGAGACGGTGAAGCTCTGCGAGGTGTCCACGACCGCCTTGGCGATCGTCATGTTGGCGGCCGAGGAGCCGTTCAGGGCGATCGCCGGTGCACCGCCCGGACCGCTGCTCCAGGACGCGCCAGTTCCCAGGGTGGCGGTGTTCCCGTTGCCGGAGGAGTCCGCCGTAGTTGCGCCGCTGCCCTCGTCCATCGCCCAGTGTCCGGCGAGCGCGGGCAGCGTGACGGCTGCCTGGGTGGTCGCGACGATTGCGAACACGCCGCCCAGCAAGGCGCACAGCGAGAGCACCAGCGCGGTTGGCCTGGGTCTGCGTGAACGAGGCCGCTGCGAACGTGACGGCACGCTCATCGCCGCGACTTGGAGCCCCGCGCGCGGGCGCTCAGGCAGGCCGCGCTGGGCGCTGCCAACACGACGGCACGGCGGCTACTCCGGTTGATGAACATGCCCTGTCCGCTTCGCAACGCGCCTCCGTGACAATCCGTGCAGGTTAGCCCACACCACACTAGGGCCGCAGACGCGGCAGGCGCCGGTCGAAACGTCAAGCCGACCGGGGAGAATTGCCACCACCGCGCTCCGCGCGTACCCCGCGCACCATGGCCGCGGCGCGCGGTCTCCATCGACCTCGACTCTCCTGCGGCCGCTCGCCCCGAGCGGGGGCCGGGGCCCCATCGGCCTTTCGCGCAGCCCGGGTCCGGGTGCCCGCAGGGGTGCTAGTACAGGCGTCCAAGGTTTGCATCGTCCATTGCAGCCCTCAAGCTTCGAACCGATGCGGCGCGTGTGCTGCGGAGGAGAGCCACACTCGAAGTCCTCGCTGCGTTCCTTTGCGCCGGGGCTGCACTGCCGGTCGGCGCGGCGGCGCTGATTGCGCCCGCCGCCGGGGTCGGCGCCGCGCGGACGCCGCCGTCGGCGCTCCTGCTGCATGAACGCGTCAAATCGGCGGGCGTGTTCGACGTCCGGGTAGCGATCAAGCCGGGTGCGGCGTCTGCGGGAGTCGTGGACCTCCAATTCGGCTCGCGGGTCCGCCGCGCAGCCAAGGTCCGATCCGGCCATGCCGCGGTCGTCCGCGTCCGCGTCCCGATCCATGGACGCTCGCTCACCATTCGCGCTCTGGCGCAGCGGGTCATGCCGGCCTTCACCGTCACCCTTCAACGGGTGCCGCCGTCGAAGCCGACGACCCGCGAGAGGGTCGGCGGAGCTGGCGGCTCATCGACCTCGGGCTCGGGCGGTTTCAGCCCCGCCGCGGGCTCGGGCGGCGCCTCTGGTTCGAGCGGATCGACGGGTGCCCGGAGCACGGGCACATCCGCGGGCTCGACCGGATCCACCGGCACGCCATCGGCCACCGGGCCGACGGGATCCTCCGGTTCGTCCGGGCCGTCAGGTTCGTCGGGTTCGTCGGGATCCTCCGGTTCGTCGGGTTCGTCCGGCTCGTCGGGTTCGTCCGGCTCGACGGGTTCCTCCGGTTCCTCGGGCTCCTCGGGCTCCACCCTGGCTCCGGCGATCACGCTCCCGCACGGCTTCGTATCCATCGCCAGCTACACAAAGCTGGTCAAGGACTACGAGTTCACCGGGTCGAGCCTGCCGGCCGACTGGGCCGCGGGAAACGACAGCACGCACGGCTTCGCGGGGACGATCTTCAACTCCTCGCAGGTCGCGATGACCGGCTCGTCGGCCGCGCTGAGTGTCAGCAACCAGCCGAGCAACGGCTACGCCTACCAGTCCGGCTGGATCTCCACCGAAGGCAGGTTCTCGTTCGACTACGGCCTGATCGACTTCCGGGCCAAGATGCCGGCCGGCCAGGGGCTGTGGTCCGGGTTGTGGCTCGACCAGCCGGACGGCAGCAACCCCTGGGGCGAGATCGACGTCCAGGAAATGGTTCTCTACGACACCCACACCGTCTACGGCAGCCTGCACGGCTGGGCGCCGTCCGATTGGGGCGAGTCGCAGTGGGCGCACATGTCCGCCGACGCGTCGGCCGGCTACCACGATTACCAGCTGATCTGGCAGCCTGGCCTGGTCACATGGGCGGTGGACGGGGTCGCCTACGCCCAGTACAGCGAGGCTCAGGCGCTGGCGGCCGGCTACCCGTGGGTCATGGATGACGGCACCGGCTACTACATCATCGCCGACCTCGCGGCCGGAACCTCGCTGTGGGGCGGGCCGCCGAACTCGACGACCCCGTTTCCGTCGTCGATGCAGGTTGCGTCCGTCAAGGTCTGGCAGTGACGCGACGGAGCGAGCCGCGAGCCGGGCTGGCCAAACCCTAATCCACTCCTTATCGAGTCGCCGGTAGCGTTCGCGGGCGTTGACCTCGAGCGTCGTCACAAGTGGGCTCACCAAGCGCTTCGGCCAGCGGCTCGCGGTGAATGCCGTCGATATCGACCTCCCCGCGGGCGTGGTGAGCGGCTTCGTCGGTCCCAACGGCGCCGGCAAGACGACGACGATCCAGCTGCTGCTGGGCCTCTGCCGCCCGACCGCCGGCTCGGCGGAGGTCCTGGGACGGCCAATCAGCGATCCGGCGTCCTATCTCGGCCGTGTCGGCGCGCTGATCGAGGCACCCTCTTTTTATCCGACCCTTTCGGGTCGACGCAACCTTGAGGTGCTGACGCGGCTTGGCCGCATCGACTCCGGCAGGGTCTCGGAAGTACTCGCGATGGTCGAGCTCAGCGACCGCGGCGGCGACCTCGTGCGCGCCTACTCGCTCGGGATGAAGCAGCGCCTCGGCGTGGCGGCCGCGCTGCTCCCGGACCCGGAGCTGTGCATCCTCGACGAGCCGACCAACGGCCTTGACCCGGCGGGCATCCGCGAGATGCGCAGCGTGATCCGCGGCCTCGCCGACCGCGGCATCTCGGTCTTCGTCTCAAGCCACCTGCTGGCCGAGATCGAGGCGATCTGCGACCACCTTGTGATGATCGACAACGGCCGCATCGTCTTCCAGGGCGGCGTGGACAAACTGATCGACGCGCAGCAGTCGGACATCGTCGCGACCCCGGAGCATCCCGCCGACCTCCAGGCTCTGGCCGAGCTTTGCGTCGCCGCCGGCAAGCCGGCCCGGGTGGAGCAGGGCGAGGTCCACGTTCAAGCGGCCGAGGACTGGGCGCCGGAGCTGAACCGCGCGGCGATGGCCACCGGGATCACGCTGCGCGGACTGACGGTGCGTCGCGCGTCGCTCGAGGAGGCGTTCTTCGCGATCACGGAAGCCGAGCGCGACGGTACGGAGCAGGACGCCTGATGCTCGGCGCCTACTCCAGCGAGTGGGTCAAGCTGCGCCGCCGAGCCATGTTGCTGTGGGGCCTCGGCGGCGGTCTGTTCTTCGCGGTGCTGGCCACCGTCTTCACCGTCGAGCGGGCCGTGAGGACTGCGCCGCTGTTCCCCTTGCGACGCGGCCGTGTCACCTTCGCCGAGCTGGAACTGCCAACCGGCCTGGTCCACGGCGTCGTCGACGTCAGCACGCTGATCGGCATCGTCTCTCTGTGCCTGTTCGCCGGAGCCTTCGCGACCGAGTACAGCCAGGGGACGATGCGCAACCTGCTGGTGCGCGAGCCCAGACGCGCCCAGCTTTTGACCGGCAAGTTCCTCGCCCTGGCGACCTTCATCGGCGTCGCCGTCGTGCTCGAGATCGTCGTCTCCTGCGCCGTGGCACTCCTGCTGGCACCTGGCCGCGGCATCACGACCAGCGCCTGGACGAGCTCGACTGGGATCAACGACCTGCTCCAGGCGACTCTGCACGTTTTCCTGGCCTCGGTCGGCTATGGCCTGGTTGGCGCCGCGGCGGGAGTGCTGTTTCGCTCGCCCGGTGTGGCGATCGGCGCGTCCGTCGCCTACGTGATCCCGGTCGAGGCGATCATTGTCGGAGCGATCTGGTCAAACGGCGACCGCTGGCTGCCGGGCCAGCTGCTGAGCGCGGTCGCCCACGGCGGCACCAGCGACTCCTCCTACCACCACTCCCTGATCACGCTCGCCGTCTACATGGTCCTGATCGCGGCCGCCACGCTGGCCGTGTTCAAGCGCCGCGACGCCTGAGCATCGCCGTCAGTCCGTGATCAGCACGTGGCCGGGCTGGGCGGCGACGCGCTCGATCCAGCTGCGGATGGACGGGTAGCCGGTGAGGTCGAAGCCCCCTTCGGGTGCCACGTGCGTATAGGCGTAGAGCGAGAGGTCAGCGAGCGTGTAGCGATCGCCGACGAGGTAGGGCACGCCGTCCAGGCCGCGCTCGAGTGCATCGAGCGCACGGTACCCGCCGGCCCGCTTGGCCTCGATCTCGGCGGGCGGCGGAGGGGAGGCCGAGAAGGCGACCCAGAAGCGGACCACCGCGATCGTGGGCTCGAGGTCGTACTGCTCGAAGCACATCCATTGCAGGACCTTCGCTCGCTCGAAGCGGTCCTGCGGCAAAAGCGGCGTGCCCTCGGCGAAATACCAGGTGATCGCATGAGACTCGGCGAGCGAGCGCCCGTCGTCGAGGATCAGCGTCGGCACGCGCAGCGCCGGATTACTGTCTCCCAGGACCTCCGCGCGGTTGGAGCGGTCGACGACGCTGAGCTCGCGGCGCTCGTAGGCAAGCCCGAGGTGCGCGAACACCTGCCGCACCTTGTAGCAGTTGCCGGAGACACTCGAGTCGTAGAGGAGCATCGCTTCGCGCTCAGCCCGCCGCCGGGGGACGGCCTGCGGTTTGCTCGAATGCGGTCGCTGACACGCCAGCAGCCTAACGCGCGGCGCGCGATAATTGCGCGATGGTGAGCGATCGAGGCCGGATCGATCTGCCGCTTCGCGGTGGCTGCCTCTGCGGCGCGGTGCGCTTCGAACTGGACATGCGCCCGACGAATGCAGGCTACTGCCACTGTACGCGCTGCCAGCGGCGCACCGGCACCGGCGCCTCGCCCCAGGCGCGGGTCGACGGCCGTCGCTTTCGCCTGACCTCGGGAAGCGAGTCGCTGCGCGCGTGGCGGCACCGCGACGGAGGTTTCGAGAAATGCTTCTGCGGCGTGTGCGGGGGGCACCTCTTCAGCCGCAACCCCGACGACCCGACGCAGATGTCGATCCGCATGGCCGCCTTCGACAGCGATCCGGGGGTGCGGCCAAGCTGGCGATCGTTCGTCGCCTACGCAGCTTCGTGGGAGCCGATTCCCGACGACGGCCTCGAGCGTTCACCGGAGGCGCGCCCGCGCTAGCCCTCAGCGCCGCAGGCGCGCAGTCATGGCCTCAACGTTCCTGGACGGCCCCGCGGCTCAGGCCGGCGCCTCCGAGCCGATCACGACCGCCACGGCGGCGACGATGATCGCGCCGCCCACCAGCGTGATCGCTGTGATCGGCTCGCCGAGTACGATCGCTCCCAGCGCGACGGCGACGATCGGATTGACATAGGCGTAGGTCGAGACCTGGGAGATCGGCGCATGCTGGAGCAGCCAAACATAGGCGGTGAACGCGAGGATCGAGCCGAACAGCGCCAGGTAGGCGACCGCCACGAGCGAATCGACTGAGGCGTGCTCGGTCAGCGCCTGCCAGTGCTCCCCGCTCAGCGGGCTGATCGCCAGCAGCACGACGCCGCCGATCAGCATCTCGACGGCCGTGCCGGTGCTTGCGTCGGCCGGCATCGGCAGGCGGCCCGAGAGCCACGAGCCAAGCGCCCAGCACGCCGCGGCACCGACGACGACGAGCATGTGAGGGACGCTGACGCCCTGCTGCGCTCCGCCGCGAAGGACCAGCAGGCCCACGCCCACGAAGCCGATCGCCAGGCCGCCGAGCGTCGCCCGCCGCGGGCGCTCCCCGGCGAGCAGGCGGATCACCAGGATCCACAGCGGGACTGAGGCGACGAGCAGCGCCGCGAGGCCCGACGGCACATGGCGCTCGGCGAAGGTGACGCCGCCGTTTCCCGCCGTGAGCAGCAACACGCTGACCAGCGCCAATGATCCGAGTTCGCGTGGGGCGATGCGCGGCAGTCGCCGGCGCGCGATCGTGAGTACCGCGAGCAGCAGCGACCCCGCCACCACATATCGCACGCCGGCGCCGAGGAAGGGCGGGATGCTGCGGTCCATCACGCGGATGCCAAGGTAGGTCGACCCCCAGGCGACATAGACGATGGCGAGTGAGATCCACACCGTCCGCGCCGGCGCTCGCCCGCCGGCGCTGGTGCCTGCGATCGCTTCGGCGCTCGCGTCGCTGCGCCGGCTCACCGCGCCCGCGTCGCCCGGTCACGAGGCGCGAAGCCGCTGGTGCTGCTGGGCTCCTCGCCGTGGACCACGGGGCCGAGTGTAGCGAGGGCGCTGGTGAGCGCAGGTCGCTACTGCGCACGAAGCGCCGCTCGACCCGCGTCTATTCCCAGACCTTGACGGACTGGACCTGCATCGTCGCCGGAAAGACCGTCGAGGAGTTCGGCGGGCCACCCCAGTCGGACGCGCCGCCGACGGCGAGGTCGGCGATCAGGTAGAAGCCCGTGCCGTCGTCGAAAGGCCAGGATTGGCCGGCCGCTGCGGCCTGCCACTGCGAGTACTGGGCGTAGGGCACGCCGTCGACCGCCCAGGTGATGTAGCCGGGCTGCCAGACCACCTGGTAGTCGTGAAAGCCCTGCGATGCGTCGGCTGCCATGACGGTGCTCTGAAGCTCGCCCCAGTATGGGTCGGGGGCCCAGTTGTGGAGGCTGCCGTAGACGGTGTGGGTGTCTCCGAGCAGCATCTCCTGCACATCGATCTCACCCCACGGGTTGCTGTGATCCGGCTCGTCCAGCCACAGGCCCGACCACAACCCCTGACCGGCGGGCATCTTCGCCCGAAAGTCGACCATCCCGTGCGTCATCGAGAAGCTGCCCTCGGTCGAGATCCAACCCGACTGGTTGGCGTAACCCCCACTCGGCTGGTTGATCGCGGTCAGCGCAACGGACGAACCCGTCATGGTCACCTGCGAGGACTGGAAGAGCGTCGCGCTGAACCCATGGTTCCAGGTTCCTGCCGCCCAGTCCGATGGCAGGCTCGAGCCGTCGAATTCGTAGTCCTTGACCAGGTTGCTGTATTCCTGCACGGGCGCGAAGCCGGTCGGAGTCGGGATGATCGGGTTCCCGTTGGGGCCGACGGCGGGGGCGGACGGAGCCGCGGGGGGCGCGACGGAGGGGGAGTCCGCGGAGCCGCTCGAGCCCGTTGAGCCGGTCGCTGCGGTCTGGCTCGCGCTCGCGCTCGAGGCCGCCGCGTTCGCTGTGGCCGGTTTGCTCACAGTCCCGCTGGCCCGCGTTGTGCCGGTGCCCGCCGGGAGCTCGGCCACAGCGACGACGCGGGGCGTCGTGCCAGCCGGCGCAGCGCCGATCCTGCGCAACGAGACGCTGACGCGCGGGCTCGCACGGACCGGGCTGACGCGGACTGTGAACGGCCGCCGGCCGATCGCGAGCATGAGCTTCAGGCTTGCGCGCTGCGTCCTGGAGTCCACTTTCGCCAGGCGCCGCAGCGGGCCGATCGCGACGGTGACAGACGGCGCTGCGGCAGAGCGGGCCGCGACCGTCACGCTAAGGTCGTAGAGACCGGCGGATCCGACCCGCTCCCGCAGCACCGTCGTCACCGGTGAGGCTCCGCTCGGGGCCCGCGCCGGCGTAGCGAGCGGAAAGGCCGATGCGCCGGACGGGAGCGCCGCCACAAGCACGGCGCCAAGGGCGAAAAGGGAGGCGGTCGCTCGAGGTTTTGGCACCCCGCACCGATCGGGCGCAGGCACGCGCGGCGCAACCGCTAGGGCGGTCGCCTCGACGCGTGTTCGATGCCTGCGCGCGTGGCGGAGGATCCGCGCGGACAGACGTTCGATGCCCGATCACGCGCTGCCGGCGTCACCGGTTCGAGCCGTTCACGCGGCGCGGGGAAGATCTCCGCCGTCGCCCCGGCGCGCCCCGCGGCCCCTCGCTGCGGGCGGCACCCATCGCGCGAAACTGGTGGTTTTCCTACCCATGCGGCATAAGCTGCCGGTCTAGGCGTTACATTGCCGTGCAAGACTGGGAAGCGCGGCCGCACACCTCCCCGAGCCCGTCGCGGCCGGCGGCGAGAGGGATGTGCGGGCGTCGGCACCAAACTCGACCAAGGCTGCATGGCCGCGGAGGTAGCACCGGATGAGCGTCAGGGATTCGACGGCAGGGATGGCGGCAGTGATCTCCATCGCAGGGCGGAGATCTCGCGACAGCGAAACCTGCTCGGAGGTTTCGATCAGTGTCGTAATCCCCACGCTCGACGAGGCCGCGAACCTGCCGCACGTGTTGGCGAGGATCCCGGCGATCGTCGACGAGGTGATTCTCGTCGACGGGCACTCGAGGGACGGCACGATCGATGTCGCACGCACGATCCGCCCCGATGTTCGCGTCGTTCTGCAGGACGGCCGCGGCAAGGGCAACGCGCTGGCCTGCGGGTTTGCGGCGGCGTCCGGAGACATCATCGTGATGCTCGACGCCGACGCCTCCAACGACCCCGCCGAGATCCCGCGGTTCGTCGCTGCGCTGCTCGCCGGCAACGACTTCGCGAAAGGCTCGCGCTTCGCCGCGGGCGGCGCCAGCACCGACATCACACCGATCCGGGCGTTTGGCAACCGAATGCTCGGACTGAGCGTCAACATTCTCTTCGGCACGCGCTACACCGACCTCTGCTATGGCTACAACGCCTTCTGGCGGCACTGCCTGCCGCACATGCACGTCACCTGCGACGGCTTCGAGGTCGAAACGCTGATCCACGTTCGCGTCGCGCGTGCGGGGCTGAGCGTCGCGGAGGTCGCGTCGATCGAGCACGAGCGCCTGCACGGCGAGAGCAAGCTCAGCGCGGTGCGGGACGGACAGCGGATCCTGCGTATGATCCTGCGGGAACGTGTCCGCCGCGAGCCCGCCGCCAAGCATGCTGATGGATGGCGGCCGTCGTTTCGCGAGCTGCCTCCGGTCGCCGGCTCCTCGAACGCGGCGAACGCCCGCGAGGCTGATGACCGTGTCGCCCACGTCTCACTGCTGCACTCGCCGCGCGCTGACCTCTCGACCGCCGGCTGAGCGGCTCGCGACGCGGCTGCGCACCACCGGGCAACGGGCCCGCACTCCGCCATGCACAACGCCACCTCCACGAGCGCGCCGATGAGCGCCGCCCATCCCGCCAGGACCGATTCCCCGCACGACACGGTCACGCCCGACCAAGCCCAGCGCGACGCGAGTGAGCGCGTCTGGGGCACGGGGGGCCTGCTTCGCCGCTACGGTGGCCGCAAGCTGCGGCCGGCCGAGGCGGTGCTGTTTGACAGACACCGCGAGGCGCTCTCAGGCACGGTGCTCGAACTCGGCTGCGGTGGCGGCAGGCTCACATCGCATCTTGTCGGCCTGTCAGATTCCGTCACCGGCGTCGACGTCGCCTCAGCCATGGTCGCCCACTGCCGCCGCGCATATCCGCAGGCGAGATTCCGCCAGGGGGACCTGCGCGACCTCTCAGAGTTCGAGAGCGAGAGCTGGGATGCAATCGTGGCCGGATTCGCGGTCATCGACGTGCTCACCGACGAGGAGCGCCAGACGTTCCTGGATGAGGCGCATCGCCTCGTTCGGCCGTCGGGCCTGCTGATCTTCTCCTCGCACAACCTGTCCTGCGCGCCGCTGCTGCGAGGGCCCCTGCGCAGCATCAACGCGACCAACCCGGTGAGCTTCGCGAGCCAGGTTCTGCGCCTGCCGCGCAGCATGATCAACCGCCGGCGGCTGCTGCCGTTCCAGCAGGTCTGCGCCGATCACGCAATCCTCAACGACGCGGCGCACGACTTCTCGCTGCTGCACTACTACATCACGCGCGACGAACAGGAACGCCAACTCGCCCGCCACGGATTCGAGCTGCGCGAATGCCTGCGGTTGGACGGCGAGCCGGTCGGCCCAGGCGATCCCGCTGACGGCTGGGATGAGCTCCACTACACCGCAACCCGCTCGCAACTCGCCGCAACGGGGACATGATCGGGCTTGCCCGGACATCGCGGGCCGGCGTCGTCGCGGCCGGGGGCGGACTGCGGGTGGGCATCGACCTGATCTCCGTCGCCGCGGTGGAGGAGTCAATCCGCGTCCACGCCGGGCGCTATCTTAGGCGCGTGTACACAAGCCGCGAGCTGCGCGACTGTGCCAACTCGGCCGGAGCGCCAGATGCCCGGCGGCTCGCTGCCCGCTTCGCGGCGAAGGAGGCTGCGCTCAAGGTGCTCCGCGCCGGCGACGAGGCCGTCCCGTGGCAGTCCATCGGCGTGCGCGCCGATCGGTTCGGGCGTCCAACGCTTGAGCTCACGGGGTCTGCCGAGGAGCTGGCGGCGCGACGCGGACTGGAGGCGCTCGATGTGAGCCTCACGCACGAAGGCCCGTTCGCCGCCGCGGTCGTGGTGGCACGGATGCGTGGCGGGCGTTGAACGGCGACTCCCGCACCGTGATCCGGAGCGTGCTGCGCGAGCATGCTCGTCTGCCTGTGGACGTCGACACCCTCGGCGACGACGCGGACCTGTTCGCTGCCGGCATGACCTCGCACGCCAGCGTCAACCTGATGCTGGCGCTCGAGGATGCCTTCGATGTCGAGTTCCCGGACCGTATGCTCACGCGCGGCGTGTTCGACAGCGTTTCGTCGATCGCCGCCGCGATCGACGAGCTGTCCGGCGACGGCGAGCCGTCGACCGCTGGCGGTGCCGGATGATCTTCGCCGGCAGCCGATGAGCGTCCCGGTGGACTCAGACCGGGTGCTGGTTGAGACCGTGCGCCGGATCGCCGACGACGTGGCGGCGGCTGCCGCCGAGGACGTCGACCGCAACGCGCGCTTTCCGTCTGAGGCGCTCGAGGCTTTGCGCGGAGCCGGTGCGCTGTCCGCCGCGGTGCCGGCGGCGCTGGGCGGTGACGGCGCGTCGCTGGAGACGGTGGCGCGCTGCTGTTTCGAGCTCGGACGCCGCTGCTCCGCGACGGCGATGGTCTTCGCGATGCACCAGATTCAGGTGCTGACGATCGCTCGCCACCTCGACGGTGCGCCGTGGTTCGAGGCCTACCTGCGCGAGCTCCATGAGGAGCAGCGGCTGATCGCCTCGGTGACCTCGGAGGTTGGCACCGGCGGCGACATGAGCCGCTCCATCGCCGCAGCGACGCCGGAGGGCGACGGCGAGCTGAGCTTTGAGAAGCAGGCCCCGACGGTCAGCTACGGCCTCCACGCCGACGATCTGCTGACGACGCTGCGGCGGACCCCCGACGCCGAGGCCGGCGACCAGATCCTGGCCCTGACGAAGTCCGGCCAGGCGGAGCTCGAGCCGGCCGGGGTCTGGGACACGCTCGGCATGCGCGGGACCTGCTCGCCCGGCTTCGTCGTGCGTGCGCGCTTCGCCTCCGAACAGGTGTTGCCGGCCCCATTCGCCGAGGTGATGAACCAGTCGATGGTGCCGCTGTCGCACATCCTCTGGTCGCACGTCTGGCTGGGCATCGCGAGCGACGCGTTCGAGCGCGCCCGCGCGTTCCTGCGCGCCAGCGCCCGCCGGCGCCCGGGCGAGCCGTTGCCCGCCGCCGCACGGCTCTCGCACGTGATGGCCGAGCTGACGCTGCTGCGCGGCGAGGTCTCGCAGGCGCTGCACGATTTCCACACCGACGACGCCGACGACCGCTCGCGCCTGATGACGATGGCGAGCGTGCTTCGGTTCAACAACCTCAAGCTCGCGGCCTCCGAGCACGCCCCGAGCGTGTGCGCGGGGGCGCTCGAGGTGGTGGGCATCGTCGGCTACCGCAACGACACGCCCCACAGTGTCGGGCGTCACCTGCGCGACGCGCTGTCTGCTCGCCTGATGGTCGCGAATGAGCGCCTTCACGCCACGGACGCTGCCTTGCTGCTCATCGCCAAGGAGCCCTGATGCCCGAGGTTCGTCAGGCCAGCGCGGACCAGGCTGCCTTCCGCGACGAGCTGATCGAGCACGGGCTGTTCATCGCCAGCGGTGTTCCTGGCCTCTACGGCCGGGGCGCAACGTTTGAGGACATCCGCAACCGTGTCGACGCGCGGATCACCGCCGCGGCGCAGGTCGACGCGCCGGAGTCGATGCGGTTCCCGCCGCTTTTGCCACGCCGTCAGATCGAGACGATCGGCTACCTGCATTCGTTCCCGCACCTCGCGGGCTCGGTGTTCGCGTTCGAGGGCGGGGAGGAGGAGGCGCAGGCTCAGGGGGAGCGCGCGGACCGCCACGAGGACTGGAGCGAGTTCCAGCAGATGACGGCGCTCGCGCTCGTGCCGGCGGCGTGCTACCCGGTCTATCCTGCCGTTGCCGCGCGCGGGCCGCTACCGGCGGGCGGCGCGGTCGTCGACGCCGGTGGCGCCTGGGTCTTCCGGCACGAGCCGTCTGAGGATCCCGCCCGCCTGCAGATGTTCCACCAGCGCGAGATCGTCCGCCTGGGCGCGCCGGACGAGGTTCGCGAGTGGCGCGACGGCTGGAGCGAGCGGGGCCTGGCGTTGCTTCGCTGCATCGGGCTGGACGCGGACCGCGATCGCGCGACCGACCCGTTCTTCGGGCGCGGCGGGCGCATGCTCGCGGCCAATCAACGGAGCCAGGAGCTCAAACTCGAGTTGCTCGTGGCGATCGCCGGAGAGGAACCGACTGCGGTCGCTTCCTTCAACTACCACCAGGATCACTTCGCATCGATCTACGGGCTCACGCTGGCTGACGGCGCCGGCGCCCACACCGCGTGCCTGGGCTTCGGGCAGGAGCGGATCGTGCTCGCGCTGCTGCGTACACACGGCCTCGACCCGGCGACCTGGCCGGCGGAGGTTCGCCGGGAGCTGTGGGGAGAATGAGCGCGACCCGCACCGGCACGTATCGCAGCCTGTTCGGGCTCGACGCTGCCGGCTACCAGCCGCACGCCGTGCATGACAGTGGCCGGACCTACATGGAGACCAACTGCTACACGGACATCATCATCGAGCTCCTGCACGGGCGCGGCGACGAGCCGCTGGCAGCCCTGGGCTGCCTGGTCCGAACCGACTTCGAGGGTGACCAGTGGACGTTCTTCAAGCCGCCGCCGGAGGATCTCGAATCGCTGTTCGGCATCGACGTCCACGAGATGCAGCCCTACCGCCCGCTGCCGCTGCAGATCGCGCAGCAAATCGACAACGGCCGCACGATCATCGTCGAGCTCGACTCGTGGTACCTCCCGGACACCGCGGCGACCAGCTACCGCACCGAGCATGTCAAGAGCTCGGTCGTCGCCGAGGCAATCGACCTCGAGCGCGGCTGGTTGCGCTACTTCCACGGCGCCGGCCTCTACGAGCTAGACGGCGAGGACTATGCCGGCATATTCCGGCTCGACGGCGAGCCGTCGCCGGAGATCCTGCCGCCCTACACGGAACTGGTGCGCTTCGACGCCGGACCCCGGTTGCGGGGCGGCGACCTGCGTGAGGCGTCGCGCAGCTCGCTGCGCCGCCATCTCGCCCACCGCCCCTCCAGCGACCCCTTCGAACGCTTCGGCGACGCGCTCGGGCGGGATCTGCCGGTCCTCCTGCAGGCGGGACCCGAGGCCTACCACGCCTACGCGTTTGCCACAGTGCGCATGGTCGGCGCGGCGTTCGAGCTGGCTGCCACCCAGGCGGAATGGCTCCTCGGCAGCGACGCGGCGCCCGCCACCGCGCCGATGCTCACAATCGTCGAGGGCTGCAAGGTGCTCGGCTTCCGCCTGGCCCGCCGGCGCGAGTTCGACCCGGCGCCGATCATCGAGTCGCTCGGCGGCGCGTGGAAGCAGGCGATCGCGGCGCTCGAGGAGGTCGT